>PMJR01000082.1 GCA_003158475.1 Ignavibacteriota bacterium
GATGCATCCCCCGCAGACGATCACGGCGAGTCCGATCCATGTTGAGGGAGGGACGGCCTCCTTGAATATGAACTGTCCCGTCAGCACGCTCACCACCGCAAACACCGCCACGTACACCCCCAGCAGTTTCGAGAAATCCCATCGCACAAGATTGACAACCACCCCGTAGCAGCTCACGACGAGGCAGCCGAGGAGTATCGCGGGAATGCCGCTGTCCCGCATCCCTTTCCGGATAAGTGCGTCGCCTCCGACTTCGAGAACCGCCGCAACGATAAGCGCGAAGAACCATGTGAAATGTTTCATTGTCCCTTCCTGTCATTGGTGGCACAAAAATAAAGTAAAAAAACTTAAAATAGGACTTGACATTTCCCAAAAGATCCTTATTATATAACGTGGTTGTTTTATAATGCCTTACTTATTTAGGTGTATGACCGCCGATACCTCACAATAGTAATGGCGCATCAGGTGCCCTGACGAGCCCCGCGGATGGCCCTCCTCGGGGAGGGAAATTAAGATACAGGTTAACATCATTCACTATAACGAGGTACCTCATGTTATTGGGGAAACTGGTTTCAACGTGTCGTACCGGAGCCGCACTGTTAAGCGCGGTTGCAGTCATTGGGCAGGAGGCAGCCTGCCAATCGAAGGACACCGCCGCCGCTCCACCCCCGGCGCCACCGGCCGTTACGGTCACCGGGTTTGTGGACACCTATTTTGAATACAATCTCGACCGTCCCAAGTCGCATGTCAACGAGCTGCGCAATTTCGATGTGACGGATGAACAATTCATGGTTTCGATGGCTGAAGTCTCCGTCCAGCGGGCCACCTCGGCGACTTCGCCGGTGGGGTTTCGTGTCGACCTCGACTTCGGTCAGGGGAATGACATCGTTCAGAGCGGCGCGCCGGGATCGCTCGCGAATGTGCGTCAGGCGTATGTCACCGTGGTTGCCCCCGTCGGATCGGGACTGACGATCGACATGGGAAAATTCGTCACACACTGCTGCTTCGAGGTCATTCCGGCGAAGGACAATTTCAATTATAGCCGTTCGCTCCTCTTTGCATGGTCCGTTCCCTACTATCACATAGGTGCAAGGGCCGCCTACGCGCTCACGAGCGAAATCACGCTCAACGGGTACGTGTACGACGGGTGGAACGGCATACCCGTCAACAGCGGGAAGACGCTCGGGTTTGAGGGGACGTACGCGCCGTCGAGCGCTCTCTCCTTCGTCCTCAACTGGCTTGGCGGCCCCGCCCTCCCGGACACTATAACCAACAAGTATCGAAACGTGTACGAGTTTATTGCGACCTATCAGGCGACGGACAAGCTCACGCTGGCTGTCAACGGAGTGTACGGCGATGATCACCCTCGCTTCATGACGGCTGTCTGGCGCGGCGTGGCCGGGTACGTGAAGTACGCACTGAACGATGTCTCAAGCTTTGCTGTCCGCGGAGAAGTCTTCAGTGATCCGGAAGGGTTCATGACGGGTGCGGTACAAGATCTGTTCGAAACCACATTGACGTATGAATACAAACCGTTCCCGACGCTTATTCTCCGGGGTGAATACCGTTACGACTCGTCGAACGCTTCATCGTTCGACGGCGACAGCCCCTTTTCCAGGACAAACCAGGCGACGATTGCACTGGGTGCCATCGTGACGTTCTGAGGTCCTGAAACGGGGCTTTGTGTCAGTGATTTTCAAATGATCGAATCATCTTCAGAAAGGGAGGGCTTATGGCAGAACAAACCACTAATCCAACGTCCGGGATGAAGAAAACGCTGGGGCTGACCGGGGTCACGGTCAATGCCATGGCGCTCATCGCCCCGGGCGCGTTCCTCTGGATCACATTTCAGATTCAGGCGGCAAATACCGGCGGTGCGACGGATATGTGGACCGGGATCGTTGCCGCGCTCGTCGTCGCGTTCCTTACCGCGATCGCGTTCTCTGAAATGGCGCGCCGTTACCCCGAGGCGGGCGCCGGCGGATCATACTATTTTGCAGAGAAGGCGTTCCTTGACAGGGATAAGGCTTCGCACCAGAGATTCTCACGGATCGCGAAATTCCTCACGGGCTGGGCAGCGCACCTGTTCTACTGGGTCTATCCCGGCGTGATGGTGGCATTCATGGCCACGCTGGTGACGTACATACTGGGGATATTCGGCATCGACCTTTCGATATACTACCAGATCGGAATCGCTATTGTATTTTCGATCGCCGTGGGGTTTATCGCAGTCCGCGGTATCAGCGGATCAACCAATGTGGCGATTGCAATCAATGTCATACAGCTTGTCTCTCTCGTGGGATTCAGCATTCTCGCCATCATGTTCAGGGTTCAGAATCCGCTCCATGCGACGCAGTGGGCTCACCCCGCTGCTATCTCCATCACGTTCCCGCACAGCCTTGCGGCGATGCTTTTTCAATCCACGATCGCCATACTCATACTGGTCGGGTTCGAATCTTCGACCTCGCTTGCGGGGGAGGCGATCAACCCGAAACGGGATATCCCGCGTGGGGTCCTCCTTTCGCTCGTCATACAGGGACTGTTTGCCTACCTCTTTGAATACTTCGCGGCAAACTATGCGGTCAGCGAGAAACTGGTTTATGCCGCTGCGGACGGAACAAAGCTGACAGGAATGGACGCGGCCGCCGCATCAGGAGCGCCTATCGGAGATCTGACGAGGCTGATCGGCGATTCCATGCTGGGGGGGAACGGGCTTGCGCTCATGATCGTCATCGCGGTCACCGTCGCCCTGGCGGTGCTCGGCACAACTCTCGCCGCAATGAATACCGCAGTCAGGATCAGTTTCGCGATGGCGCAGGACAAAGAAATGCCGGGCGTGCTCGGAGCACTTCACGGAACACATGCAACCCCGCACATCGGGGTCTGGATCCTGGTGGCCGTGTCGGCGGTCATCGGTTCCGTGGGCGTCCTGAACGTCACGGCGCTCACCGGGGTCACGCTTGCTTCGAACATCGGGACGTTCATCCTGTACGCTCTCATATGCGGTCTGACGTTTGTCACATTCGTGGGGAAGAGCGAATTCCACAGCATCAAACATGCGTTGATCCCTCTCCTGGGTTTGGTGGGGAACATCGGCTTGCTCGTGGGCGTTGTAATTATCGGCCTCACCACTCCCGGTGTCTCGGCGGACGCCACGCAGATTGCTCTCTGGATGACGGTCGGCTGGGGGGTCATCAGCGCGGTGTACCTTGTTTTGAACAGCCGGAAGCATGACAAACAGATCATTCCGGGGTCCGAAACTGTCTTTCAAGGGAGGTAGCAGGGACCAAGCAGGCTCCGTCAGAACTGAAGAAAATATCACCTGAAGCACAGGGAGGGGACTGCCCATGTCCTCCTCCCTGTCTCTTTATTTACTGGGATTATGATGACCGCGATCGAATCACCGGAAATTGAATCGCACGGGATCAGCCGCGCGGGAAAAGTTCGGGAGGATAATCAGGACGCAATCAGGTTCTGGCGCCCGGATGATCTTTCGCTGAAGTACGGGCCTCTGTACGGCATCGCCGATGGGATGGGAGGCTACGCCCACGGAGGAGTTGCAAGTTCGCTGGCGCTCGAGACATTCTTCGACACATTCTACAAGAGCAATGGGATCTCCATCTCCCAGAAGCTTCGTCTCGGTGTCCAGAACGCCAATGTAGGAATCTTTCAGACTGCCCAGCGGCTCGGCGTTCAACGGATGGGGACAACGCTCACGGCAGTCAACCTTGTCGGACAGACGCTCAACCTGGTTCACGTCGGAGACAGCCGCGCATATCTCATCCGCGACAGCCTTGCGAAGTGTCTCACGAACGATCACACGCGCGTCGGCGAGATGGTGCGCATGCGGATGCTCTCGCCTGAGAAGGTTCGCACACACGCCCAGCGCTCTGTCCTGAACAAGTGCCTTGGCGTGGGCCTCTTCGTGCAACCCGATGTCTTCCAGGTCCCGGTGCGGGATGGGGATATCATCGTACTCTGCACTGACGGTGTCTGGTCGGTCATCGAAGACGCGGAGTTCGCACGACTGGCGACGGCTTGCGAAGGACCCGAAGACCTCAGCCGTCAGATCTACGATATGGCGATGGAGCGGGAGAGCGACGACAACCTTTCGGTTATCTCGCTCTATATCCGCCGGCTGGCGACGGAGTCGGCAGACGCGCCACCCCCTCCGTGGCCCCTCCGGTTGCTCCGCCGGCTCCTGGCCCGACCCGGTGGGGTCTGACCGGGTGCCCACCAATTCACGCATTTTTCCGCCCTTTCCTTCCAGTGCATTCTCATCCCGGGCGGACGATTATCTCGCATTTTAAGTGAATTCTCAATATACTGAGGGGCAAAGCGATGTCGAATGAAATCGTACCATTTTCCTCCACCTCGATGCTCCAGATTAGCGACCAGTTTGATCACTTCCAGATCAGGGGGCATATTGCGCAGGGGGGGATGAGCGACATCTACCGGGCGTACGATCTGTTGACCGGCAAGGAAGTGGCGCTCAAGATTCCGGATAAATCAATTATTGGTGATCCGGCTCAGTATGAGCGTTTCCAGCGTGAGCTTGAGGTGATGCGCACGCTCGACCATCCGGCAATACAGAAAGGTCTCGGATCGGGACGCTTCAACAACACCCCGTATCTGGTGACGGAGCTCGTCGGGGGCGAATCCATGCGTGAACTGGTCAAGCGCTCCGCCCCGCTCGACCCCGCGGCGGCGGTAAGCCTGACACGGAAAATTGCTGACGGCCTGGCGCACTGCCACGAGCATGATATCATTCACCGCGATGTCAAGCCGGAAAACATACTGATCGGCGAGGATGGACAGCCGGTGATACTGGACTTCGGGTTGGCTCTGACCAAAGGGTCCCACCGGGTCACATACGCCAATCTGAGCAATACGGCGGGGACTCCCGATTACATGGCTCCGGAGCAGATCGAAGGGCATCGCGGAGACCGGCGGACGGACCTGTACGCGCTGGGGGTTATCATGTTCGAACTGCTCACAGGCAGGCCCCCTTTCACGGGAGATAACCACCTTGCAGTGATGGCCCAGCACCTCAAGGGGGGACTACCGAGGCTGGACAAAGTGCAGCCGGGGGTCACACCGCAGATTGCCGCAGTTGTCGCCCGCTGTCTCCGTCGCGATCCCGACGAACGCTACGCCGACATGCGCGCTCTGATCCATGATCTGGACAACCTGGACCAGGTGGACACCGCGATTCTTGAACAAACCACACGACCCCGCTCCGGTTTCCGGTTCTGGCGTTCGCCGATGATGGTTCCCATCGGCCTTGCAATAATGCTGCTCCTGGCGATTATCGCGATGGCATTCGGGCTTCAGGCACTGCACAAATGACGACAAAAAAACCCAATCTCTCTGCAAACGATCTCCTCACTCTCGTTGAGGCAAATCGGGTAAAGTTCATCGACCTGCAGTTCACCGATGTCGGGGGGGCTGTCAAGAATGTCACGATCCCGACCAAAGAGCTCTCCGGGACGCTCAACCACGGCATCTGGTTCGACGGCTCATCCATTGAAGGGTTCGCACGGATCGCCGAGAACGATATGTACCTTGTCCCTGACACTTCCACGTTTGCCCTCCTTCCCTGGCTTGTCGAAAACGAGGTTACGGCCCGACTGATCTGCAACATCTATACTCCGGATGGTCAGCCGTTCGTGGGAGATCCGCGCGCAGTCCTCACGCGGATGCTCGGAGCGGCGGAATCGATGGGATTCTTGTACAACACCGGTCCGGAGATGGAGTTCTTTCTCCTCAAACCGGGGGCGGAAGGTGAGCTTGTTCCTCCCTGGCCGCAGGACAGCGCCAGCTATTTTGACCAGCCGACGGACATGGTGGCAACAGGGTTGTGGCGGCTGGTCGCCAATACGCTCTCTGCAATCGGCATCGAAGCCGAAGCGATGCATCACGAGGTCGCCAACGGACAGCACGAGGTCGACCTCCGCTACGCTGATGCCCTGAAAACAGCCGACAGTGCGGTTGCATTCCGGGTCGTGATGAAAATTCTGGCGCAGCAGAAAGGGCTCTACGCCACGTTCATGCCGAAGCCAATGCGGGGCGTCAGCGGAAGTGGCATGCATGTGCATCAGGGTCTGAGCTACAAGGCAAACGGGTCCAACGCGTTCAGCGACCCGGGTGATTCGCACGGCCTCTCGAAGACAGCCAAGCACTTCATCGCCGGCCAGCTCGCCCATGCCCGGGGGATGTGTGCGGTCCTTGCACCGCTCGTCAATTCCTACAAGCGGCTGGGAGGGTACGAGGCGCCCGTTCACATTACGTGGGGAAGGATCAACCGCTCGGCCCTTATCCGGATTCCGCGTGCTCATACAGAGGAATCGACGCGTATCGAACTGCGGTGCCCTGATCCGAGTTGCAACCCCTATCTTGCATTTGCGGTGATGCTCGGCGCCGGCCTTGACGGAATCCGGCGTGAACTTCAGGTTCCGGAGGCTATGGAGGAAAACGTTTATGTCGCGTCGGACCAGCAGCGGAAATCGGCTCTCAACGTCCTCCCGGGATCGCTGGATGAGGCGATCGAGGAGCTGGAGAAGGACACGGTGATCCGGGAAGCGCTCGGGGCCCATATCTGCGAGCGCTTCGTCAGTGCGAAGCGGCTGGAGTGGGATGACTATCGCCTGGAAGTGACGCCGTGGGAACTGACCAAGTACCTCGCCAACTACTAATCGAATCCCCTCGCCCCGGAACACACCTCAGTCTCCAATCTTTTACATAATAACGGCTGCGCCCGCGCGATGATCTGCTTGCGCAGCACGAATCAACCCACAGGGAGCTGATGTCGTGAAATCACCAATGGTGAGCACTCTCATTCCGATCGGCGCAAGCATTTTTGGGGGCATCGTCGGCGACGGATCGGCATTCTTCGTGCAACTGCTCCACCATGCAGCATACCGGGCGTGATCCCGCACGTTGAGCAGCCGGTGGAATCTTCACTCTACGGTGCGCCGCTACCGCTGTGGGCCGGTATTCCCTTTTTCCTGCTCCTCCTCGCGATCGCGTTCGTTCCCCTCTTCAACAAGCACTGGTGGGACAGATACTACCCGGTTGTCTCAATAGGGTCGGGGCTGATGACCGCGGCGTACTATGGGTTGATGCGTTCAACGGCCCTCCCGATCCTCCACTCCGAGATTGAATTCATCAGTTTCATAGTCCTCGTCGGCTCGCTGTATGTGATTACCGGGGGGATCCACATCCGGCTTCGGGGCAGGTCGAGACCCCTCACCAACGTCGCATTCCTCGCGATCGGGGCGTTGACGGCGAACCTCGTCGGTACAACGGGCGCATCGATGATCTTGATCCGTCCCTTCATTCGGGTCAACAGGTATCGCATCAAAGCATTCCATATCGTCTTCTTCATCTTTGTTGTGAGCAACATAGGAGGGGGATTGACACCGATTGGTGATCCGCCCCTGTTCCTCGGATATCTGAAAGGAGTCCCGTTCTTCTGGGTGCTCCAGAGTACGTGGCACATCTGGTTGGTGACGATGACGATCGTCCTTGCTCTGTTCTATCTCATCGATCGCCGCCAGTACGGAAAGCTCTCGCCGGGCCAGCGGCACCGGACGGAGGACCTGGGAGAAAAGGGGGAGGTTGTGGGGCTGCACAACCTCTGTTTCCTCGGTGTCGTGCTGTGTGCGGTGTTCGTGATCGATCCCCCGTTCGTTCGGGAAGGACTGATGGTAAGTGCCGCACTCGGATCCTGGTTCACGACGCGGAAGGAAATTCACAAAAAGAATGTCTTTGACTTCGTCCCCCTCAAAGAAGTTGCAATACTCTTCCTCGGCATTTTCACCACAATGGTGCCCGTGCTTGAATGGATCACACAGAACTCAGCCGGTCTCGGGCTCAATGTCGCGGCGCAATTTTACTGGGCAACCGGTGCACTCTCCTCCGTGCTCGATAGTGCACCGACGTATCTGAATTTCCTCGGCGCAGCCGTCGGGGTCTTCGTCGATCCCGACCTGGTCCGCGATGTATCCCGACTGTCGCACATCCAGGCGCCCGGTCTTGCCGCGCTCGCAGGCGACGCCTCGGTGCAGGCCCGTATGACACTTGAGACTTTGCTCAGGTACCATGGTGGGAGCGTTCGGTTGGGAACCGTGACGATCGATCAGATAACGACATCGTGCCTCATGACATTTCATGAGACCGTTGTTCAGGCGATTTCACTCGGAGCGGTCTTCTTCGGTGCAATGACCTATATCGGCAACGTCCCGAACCTCATGGTCAAGAGCATTGCTGAACAGACCGGTGTGCCTTGCCCGTCCTACGGACGGTATGTCGGTCGGTATGCACTTCCCATCCTGCTTCCCACGTTCGGCCTGATCTGGCTCATCTTCTTTCGGAACTGAAGTCGGTGGCCGGGGCAACTCCATAGACCGGAAACCACCCGTAACGGTCCACTGCACACTCTATGATGGAGGTTCCGCCATCGCGAAAGAGTGCCATGGCAAAAGAGTTCCCTGCGTTGACAATCACCTCACCCCGCCGTATCTTTGCCACAAGCCATATCTCCTCTTCTGACCGACCGCTTGTTTACCTTCGGAGGCACTATCCTAGGTACCTCGGTCTCCCACTACAGGATTCTTGAGCAGCTCGGCCACGGAGGAATGGGGGTCGTCTACAAGGCCCGGGATCTCAAGCTCGACCGGTTAGTCGCCCTCAAATTCCTTCCCCCCGATCTTACACGGGACATCCAGGCGAAAGAGCGCTTCATCCGCGAAGCCAGGACGGCTTCTTCGTTCGATCACCCCAACATTTGTACTGTCTACGAAATCGGCGAGACCGACCGTGCCGAATCGTTTATTGCCATGCCGTGCTACGAGGGGGAAACGCTCAAATCGAAAATCGAACGTGCTCCTTTGACAATCGAAGAAGCAACTGAGATTGCCCTCCAGATTGCGCAGGGACTGTCGAAGACTCACGAAAAGGGGATCATCCACCGGGATATCAAGCCGGCGAACATCATCGTGACCACCGAGGGTGTTGCGAAGATCCTCGACTTCGGCCTGGCAAAACTCCGCGGTCAAACGGTCCTCACGAAATCAGGGTCAACGGTCGGCACAGTTGCCTACATGTCTCCCGAGCAGGCAAAGGGTGATCCGGTCGACCAGAGGACGGACATATGGTCTCTCGGGGTTGTGCTCTACGAGATGCTTACGGGCCAACGGGCGTTCAAGGGGGAATATGATCAGGGTGTTTTCTACACCATTCTCAACCTGGACCCTCCAGCGCTTGCGGATCTCCGGCCCGGTGTGTCGGCTGGCCTCCGGGCGATTGTAGCGAAATGCCTACAGAAAGATCCGGGCCAACGCTTCCAATCGATGGGTGAGCTGGAGCAGGAGCTGTGGAAGTCGAAGAAGCCGGGCCACGCCGGCCCTGCCATCCTTCGTTTCGCATCGATGTCCGGTCGTCGGAAGAGCATCCTGGTCGTCGCCTTTTCTTTGGTCCTCATCCTGGTCCTCCTGCTCTTTCCCCTTCGCCGGACGGCCATGCGCTTGATGGGGATCGATTCGGGAACATCGGAGAGGCACGTTGCCATTCTGGCCGATACTACAAATTCGACGAACGCGGCCTTCTGCATGGGAATGGTGGACGTTCTCACCGAGTGGGTCGCCAGGCACCGAAGGTCGGATCCGTTCCTCTCGGTGATCCCTTCGAACGAGCTGCAGAAGGAGAGGGTCACCACGGCAAGCGAAGCCCGCAGGCTCTTCGGAGCGACACTGGTAGTGACCATTCGAACCAGGGAAGCTGGCAACCATAAGCGGCTCGTCCTCAATCTGACAGATGCCCGAACATTGAGAATGATCAACTCGGAAGAAGTTGACGAATCGTCGGACGAGACCCCGTCGCTCGAAAGCAAGGCGCGGGACAAAGTTGCCGAGCTTCTCGGATTGCATCCGTCTGCCGTCGCGCAGGGGGCTCCGGCCGGTCAGCCCCTGTCGTCGAGGGCCTATGACTGCTATCTTCAGGGGCGTGGCTACCTGCAGCGCTATGACAGAATAGACTGCGTTGACTCCGCCACCGCCATGTTCCGGAGGGCGCTGAAGGAAGACAGCACCTTTACTCTTGCCCGGGCGGGTCTGGCGGAGACATACTGGCGCAGATACGATTTGGACAAAGACACGAAGTGGGCAATACTCGCGGGTGAAGAGAGTTCCCGTGCGATTGCACCAGGCGAGCAATCCTCGGGCATCTTTGCGACTGCCGGACTTATCTCTGCCGGGACGGGGAACTATGGGAAAGCCGTGACGGAGTTCACGAGAGCGATGGAGCTCGATCCGGACAATCCGGACGCCGCAAGCGGGCTTGGCCGTGCATTCGATGGTCTGAATGATCCGCGACGTGCGGAGGAGGAGTACAGGAGGGCCATCGGATTGCAGCCGAGCTCCTGGACCTACTATAATCAGTTAGGAAGGTTTTACGCTGATCATGATCGCTACGAGGAAGCGATCGGGCCGTTCAGCCAGGTAATCAGGCTCTTGCCGAACAACGCCCACGCCTACAGCAATCTCGGCGGCATCTACCTCTATCTCGGCAGATATGCCCAGGCGGAGAATGTGCTTGAGCAATCGATTGCAATCGAACCCTTGTATGTTTCGTTGTCAAACCTGGCAACATGTTACTACAAGGAGAGGCGATATGCAGAAGCAGCTCTGGAGACTGAAGCGGCGCTCAAGTTGAACGGTGGAGATTATCTTGTGTGGGGCAACCTGGCGTCGGCTTATCTGGAGATCCCGGGAAAGAGGGACACGGCAATCGGTACATACAGACGCGCAATCGAGATGGCGAAAGAACAGTTGACGGTCAAGCCCGATGACCCCATCGTTCTCGCGGAACTGGCAGGTTACTACTGCGAGGTAGGACTCCAGGAGACTGCAATCACGACGATGAAGAAAGCTCTTGCGCTGGCGCCGGACGACGGAGAGGTGCTGTTCCTTGCAGGATGCCTGTATGAGGAAAAAGGGAATCGAACAAAGGCTCTCGGATTCATCACACAGGCCATTGAGAAAGGATATTCATACAAAGAAATAGTAGATTACCCCCGTTTGGCTAATCTTCGTAAAGACGAACGTTTTCTCGGATTGAAACCTCGCAAGTAATGAATTGTTCTGTGAGGCGAATCGGCACAAATCTCCCACACATCAAAGGAGGAGTCCTGTGAAAACGAATACCGGTCTGATCCGCAAGACGTCGAGGTGGAGGGTCAACAGAATCGATTTCGACGTGAAAAAGGACACGTCAATCAACTGGATATGCGATTCCGGCAACAAATTCTGGATTCTCGTCCCGATCGGGACTGTCCCCGGGAAGAAGAATATGGATATAGTAGTGACGTTGTCATCGAAGAATGGGAAAGCCTTCCTTCCGATGAAAAAGTACCACGTGGGAAAGATCGCTCGTGGAGAGGACAACCCATTCTTCTATGCTATCCTTGTCAAGGATGGCAAGAAAATGCAGTACGTCCACGGCACTACCCCGCCTAAGATCATCATCTGGGGATCTTCTCCAAAGTAAGTTGGCGTACGATTGCGTTCACCGTCCGGGAGCATCGGCAAGATCCTGTCCAAAATCGCACGGGAAAGGAGCTTTCCTTGAGCCATGATGTTTCTTCTTGATATTCATATTCTATTTTCTTACGCTCTCCCCGTCCTCTCTTCGCTCTGACTATTCGACTCCGACCGCCGCGTTCCCTGCTTTGCGCCGGTGAACTCTCAGCACTTGCTTCAATTTCAACGGGGCATGTTTGCCCTGTCTCTGCACGTTTCTTCATCCACCATCACATTTATATGGAGGTGCAGCATGAAAAAGTGCGAATGGATATCCGGGCTCGTCGTCTCCGCCGTCGTTGCCGGGTCGTTGTTTGGGTGTTCAAAGCCTGCGGACGACGGGAAGATCCCGATCACCACAAAGTCCGATGAGGCCAGGAAGGAATACATGCTGGGACGTGATCAGACAGACCGGCTTCAGACCCACGAAGCAAACGGCCATTATGACAAAGCGATTGCCGCGGATACCGGTTTTGCGATGGCCTACATACAGCGTGCCGCCGGCTCCGGAAGTACTGCCGAGTTCATGGGGTACATCGGGAAAGCGGTCTCTCACGCGGGCGCGGTCTCAGAGGGAGAGCGGCTTGTCATACTCGCAGCCGAGGCGGGATCGGTCGGCGATGTGGCGAAAAGGAAAGAGCTCCTGGATAAATTGATTGCCGCGTGTCCAAAGGACGAACGGGCACACGACCTCCTCGGCAATCACTACAATAATGTGCAGGACTTCGCCGGCGCCGCCCGGGAGTTCAAAGCCGCGACGGAACTGGCTCCGGCATATTCTCCCGCTTACAACAGTCTTGGATATGCCAACCGGTCGCTCGGGAAGTACCCTGAGGCCGAGCAGGCCTTCAAAAAGTACATCGAGCTGGTTCCGGGTGACCCCAATCCCTACGACTCGTACGCGGAGCTCCTTCTGAAAGAGGGAAAATTCGACCAGTCGATCGAAAACTACACTATGGCGCTCGCCAAAGACCCGAATTTCATTTCCTCGAAGCAGGGGATCGCATGCGGTCATCTTTACATGGGGAAGCATGATGAGGCCGAGGCCGATCTGCATGAGATGCTGGCGTCGGCCCGGGACGATGGTGAACGCGGGCTCGCGAGGTTCGACATGGTGGTCCTTCACGTCGATGGCGGCAACACCGCCTTGGCACTCCAGGACTGCGACAGCGCCTATGCCACAGCAGAAAAACAGAATGATGTGAGCGACATGGCCGGGGCACTGGATATGAAGGGGATCATCCTGGAAGAGGCGGGCAAATACGCCGAGGCGAAGGAGCTCTACGACCGTGAAATGAAGTTGATTGAATCGTCCAATCTCGCGGGCGAGAGAAAAGAGACCTTTGTTCGCACACATCACGTTCACTCTGCGACTCTCGCCCTTGCTGCAAAGAACTTGAATGAGGCAAAAGCGCATGCCGGCGAGCTTGAAAAGGTCGTCGCTGCCAGGCCCAATCCGGCACGCGTGAGAGGTGTGCACGAACTGAACGGGAGAATCGCGCTTTCTGCAAAAGAGTATGACAAGGCAATCGGGGAACTTGAGAAATCGAACTTGGAGGATCCGTACAATCTTTACCGACTTGCTCTGGCCTACAGTGGCAAGGGGGATGCGGCAAACGCAAAGGAATACTCCGCCAGGGCCGCTCACTTCTACCCCACCCCTGACCTGGGCTACGCGTTCATCCGCCTGAAGGCCGGGAAAATGCTCGCGGCCAAGTAGACCTGGCAGTCCCACCGGCTCGAGGCGGGGCAGCAGTCCCGCCGGTTCTCGGCGGCGTAGCAATCCCGCCGGTCCCCAGGCGTGGTCAACGATCTCGCCTCTCTGGGGCGTGAGTGGAACAAGTCCGATTGTACAACTAAATACCGGGGGGGGGTGTGCCACCCCCCGGAGTTTACTTTTCCGTATGAAACCTGCAACCGGCACTTGACAAAGTCGCTGTTTTTTCTGATAGTTAATAGGTTTTTTGCACTACTTTATTTCCGTTCTTTGCTGTGGGTCGCTTCTCAGGCACTTCCCACCAATTGCTCCTGGTGCCCATTGGTCAAACGACTCATGATTCTGTCGGGCCTTTCCGCATGCGACTGCACGATCGAAACTGCAGCCCGAAACAGCTCCACGGCCATTCCGAACTCATCCTGCTCGACATCTTCAGTCTCTCCGGTTATCAGCGCTGCTACCGCGCCCTTCAACGTCAGGGAGGAGCTATGAACAGAATCATGGCATCGGCGCTCATTCTTATATTCTGCCTTGTAGTCTGTCTCCCTCTCTCCCTGAGGGCGCAGGAGAGAGCTACCCCTGCCGCGCGTGCGTTGCTCCCTGCGCCGCCGAAAACCCTCAGCCCGGCTCCTGGTGAGTCACGATCGATCGAAGAGCCTCTCACATTTCGCTGGGCTCCCGTCTTCCTTGGGACTGGAAAGCAGGCCTCATACCGGCTTGTCATCACGCCGGTATTCGCCGAGCAAACTGCGGCCGATGCTCTCGAACAGAACCAGCCACTCTTCGACCGGATCGTCAGCGATCCGTCATTCGACTACGAACCGGGCTCTCCGGCGTTCAGGCTCTATCCGATGGCTGTGGGGTTCGCATGGCAGGTGCAGGCCGTCGATACCGGGGGACACCCGGTCGCGGCCAACCTGGGGAAGAGCGAAGTCTCTTCATTCACGATCGTGAGCAAACTTCCACCCCCCGTGGTCAAGAAGCTGATCCCGGAGACTCTTATCGCGGGGACGTTCAGGATAGACGTCGAGGAATATGACCAGCCTTCAAAATCCGTCAACCCGAAACTCCCGAGCGGGATCGGCCGTGTGAAGTTCACTTGCCCCCCTTACGTTCTCCCGTTCCCGTGGAAGAGCATTCGCCCGGCTTTGAAGACGTTCTCTGTCGTCCAGTCTGTCAGTGACTCACTCACCCAGGTTCACATCTCTGACGCGCTGGTGGTGAACCCCTCTGTCCGGGTCGGGGACAAGATCCAGCTCAGCCTCCCGCAGCGGACGGAGGTGTCGCAGACGCTGATTGACAAGAACCTCGTCATCGGTCTCCTGAAAGGATTGAAGGGGCCGGAAGGGATTCTCGTCCGGTTCCGGGACGTTGAATGGACAGGTGCACTCTCACCCATCGTCGTCCTCTCCGAGGGGATTGCCTGGTACCCGACAGCGCCCGCCGTCCCCCACGTTCCCGCCCA
Source organism: Ignavibacteriota bacterium (assembly GCA_003158475.1). GTDB lineage: Bacteria > Bacteroidota > Ignavibacteria > UBA10030 > UBA6906 > Fen-1273. The sequence continues at coordinate 14,762 of PMJR01000082.1, forward strand.
GATCGGTATCGAGCCCGGGTTCTCGCTCGCGATCGATTCGCTCGTTATCACCCCCTCGAAAGCCAGCGTAAGAGGCGCGATATTTCTTCCTCCTTGTATTGTGAGCGCGACAGGTTGTGCGAGGTCGTCGCTCAGTCTCCCGTGGACGGCCATAACCGGGCAGTGCGAGTTATACCGGCAGGTGCCCGACTCGTCGTTCGGCCCGTTCTACGCCGGCGAAACGGGCATACAGGTCTCGGGAAAAGGATACACGATCGACTTCTCGTCGGTTCATTCCGATCCCTCTGTCATCCCCTCGCTCGGAAACGCCTGGAAGGGAGTTGTGCTCAAGGCGGGCACGACGCCCGATCCGCCGGCGGACCCGGTACTCTCGAACCGGGGGTACCTGAAGGCAAAGTATGACTTTACGAACGGCCTGATTGTCTCCTCAGGCCTCCAGGCGCGGTTGGATCTTGTCTCGCAGTTTGCTTTCCGCACAGTCGAGCCGATGGGATATCTCGTCGTGATGCGCCCCCCCGACGGTTTCCTGACGCTCGCTGCATGCGGCGTGCAGGGTGGACAGTTCCTCTCCGGCGAGATTCATCTCCCGATCGCCGCCATACGGGACGAGAGCGGAGGGCTCATACGCGCCAGGTATGACACACTCCACGTGCAGAACGATATGGACCTCTTCGGTCCGGTGAAGGTCCCGGGCGGGTTTACCTGGGGGGAATTCTTCAAGACTGACGGATCGCCGAAGTTCTATCAGCTCGGACAGGATCAGGGAGGCGTGAGCGCCGAAGGGTACTTCTACCTCGCGGCGAGGCAGCTCCCTCCGTACTATCCGCTTGTCGGGAACATATTCACGCCGCCGGCGGTATTTCCCCCGGATGTGGAGCTGGAATCACAGGGAATACAGGGGATAACGCTGACGACGCTTGGCCACAGGCAGTTCACGATATGGACCCAGGACGTACCGGGCGGGACCTTGCTTAACCCCCGGAGGCTGGCGTTTGCCGCCGAGACTGTCTCCCCGGACTGGATGAACATCATCGGCACCGGTGTCCATACGGAGGTCCGTGTCGCTAAGTACATCGACCAGGCGGATACGGTCAACCTCGGTCCGACCTGGTCCACGAATCCCCGATATCTCGGCGAAACGCCTTTCAAGGTTTCGTTCAAATCGGACGCGAACTCGAAGGAGCGGCAGATGCGCATGCAGTTCGTCGAAAGCGCAACATGGTTCAGTGATTTCAACGGAAAGATCATACTGCATGGCCCCGTGAACAGCAGCGTGAGTTTCACGAACCTGACCTTTACATCGACTGCCAATGCCGGAGGTGCGCAGCTCGATCTGACGCAACCACTGAGCATGGACTACTGGGGCGTGACCGCCGTACCGAGAGATTCGACCAAGTCTGCGGGGATCGTCTGTGTCAAGCTCGGCGTCATTTATCTTACCGCCGCCGGGATTTTCGAGCCCAGGCATTTCGCAACGCCCTTCTGGCTGACATGGGGGGAGATCAAGGCCTCCGGCAACATGGGACGGCTCTTCTTCGACTACAACGGCGGCGGACAGAAGTTCGACCGGTTCCCTTATACTCCCGCTCTCGTCAAGCTCTCGGATTACAGCACAGCGGCTCCCTCTGACTCGGGATTTGTCATCACATACGGGTCCCTCGCGTTCAGTTTCTTCGGTGCGAAGCCGCTCTGGATCTACGACTGGAAATCCCCCGGCCGTACCGGCGACCCGTATGCCGGCCGCACTGTCCGGGTCCCCGCCTCGAGCCCGTACGGGCCGGGGGGGAGTGACCTCCATCTCCTGAGGAACTGGGGGGACGGCGTGGCCGACCTGAACTTTACGGTGGCCTATGACAGCGTTCAACAGGAGGGGTTTGCCGGGCCGGGATCAGCGTCGGTCAATAAGTTCGTCGTCTTTTCTTCCCCCCTTCCCGGCGGCATCGTCGTGAGGGCGGACCGTTCCTGCTTCTCCCTGAATCACGAGCTCGACGTTACCATTGCCCTCAATCCCCTCTTGACGACGAGCGCGCTCAGCAAGGTCTGGGGATGCGGCTGCATCGTGGGGGAAAATCTTGAGAGAGTCGCGGTAGGAGGGGAGCTCTCCGCGAGCCAGGGAGTCGGCATGAGCCTCTACGCGCGATCGGGAGCCGTGGTGAGCGTTGTGATGGGGTTCTCCCCCTCGCGCACGGATTTCCTCCTCGCCGGCGACGCCTACATGGTGCTCCTGACCTCAAACGCTGAGATCGTCGGATACATGACGCTCACGCTCGACAGGGACGCCGGGTTCGCGGAGGGATACGCCAAGGGGGTGATAACGCTGGACAATATCGTTTCCGGGCTTTCGGGGGAGGGGGAGTTCCAGTGGCATATCGGGACGGATAACCAGACCCTGCAGGGGCGCGTCGCGGTTTCGATGTACCAGATGGGATGGCCGGCGGTCGGCGCCGGGCTCGAAGCGGGACTCTGGGTCGGGATCAATACCAACAAGGACAACATCTGGGTCATGGACGGGATCAACGGCCGGTTTGGTCTGAACAAGGCCGCCCTGCCGCAGTTCGTCACGGGGCTGTACGGCTACATGAGTTTTTCGGCGTCCGTGAGCTACTACGTCGTCTCGGGAGGATACACGGTCTATGCGGGTCTCGGCGCGTTTGCCGGGTACGGCGCCCCGACGGGCGCGGGGTTCGGCGTGATCGGCAACGTAGGCGTGAACGTCTGGGGGAAGATACTCGGCGGACTCGTGAGCGCCGACGGCTGGGCTGACCTCCAGATGGTCATCGGCGTTCCTCCTGCATTCCAGGGGACGCTCGGGCTCCAGGCATGCGTTCTCTGGGTTGCGTGCGGCTCCGTGACGTTGAACGCTGGGTTTAACGCGAACCAGGGTTTCTATCTCTACTGATGGCTCTCTTGACGGCCTACTGACGGAGCACAAATGAACACTCGTGTCGGAAAACATTCTGGATTCTTCCGGGTTCTGGCGCTCAGGGGAGCACTCCTGCTCTTGATTGCGGGCGCTCCCCTCGTCCCGACTTCTCCCCGCGCCGTTGCGCAGGACCTCGGGGGCGCCACCCGTCCACCTCCCGATCTGAAGGTCCTCCTTCTCTGGGGCGCGGACACCTCAAGCGGTTCCCCGGTCAGGTACAACATATTCCGGAAGCCGGCCGCCTCTACGGCCTATCCCGTCACCCCGCTGAATTCGCCGCCGATCAGCCCGGTGACTGACACCGTGCAGTTCAAGGCGATAATTCCCCGCGGATCCGACGACTGGAATTTCATATCGTACGCCCTTGCCGACAGCGTCGGCGGCAGAAACCCGGTCCAGCCGCTCCTGAATGTTTTTGCCATTACTTCCTTCCCGCAGGGGTCGAGGAACTGGCAGCGCGTCCAGATGCTCGTTGCCGTCAAGCCTTCCGTCGCCCAGGTCATGGGCCAGGCCTATACGGATCTCTCCGTCGTCAACGGTACAGCATACAAGTATAGAATATTCCGGGTGAACTCGGGGGGGACCCAGCTCCCCTCGACCGGTGCGAACGAGATTACGATAACGGCGGGGGTCCCCGCGGCTATTCCCGTGCCTTCGGGCGTGCGGATCGTCGTAGGCGACGCCAGGCTCCAGATCCTCTGGACAAAGCCGTCCGCCCATTACTCCGGGTTCAACGTCTATCGTTCGCCGACCTCGATCGGCCCCTTCAGGCCCGTCAACGATGTCGGCTACAGCGCCGATCTTTCGCGCGATATCGACAGCATCGCACTCTCACCTGTGGCAAACGGGTTCACCGATTACGAGCACTGGGATACCGCGGGCAATCCGCTCCCCAGGACCGTACCCGGGAATCCGATTCCTTTCACGGGTCCCGCCAACGGCGTGATGTACTGGTACAAGGTGGCTCATACCGACATACTCGGAAACGCCGGGCCTCTCTCCGCGGTGGTCTCCGGCAGACCCGTCGATAAGACGCCCCCTGCGACGCCGCAGGATATATTTGTCGAGGCGGTGGAATCCAACAGCAGCTTCCGTGTCCGCTGGAGCAAGGTCCGCCTTGACATCGACGGCCACAGGGAGAACGTCGTCTCATACAATATTTACCGGTACGCCCGGCCGGATAACCCATCGCTGGGCGCTGCGGCGGTTCTCCCGGGGATCCACCAGCCGGGTCCGCTAGATTCGACGCGTATCCTTGTCAAGGACGACAGTACGCTTGGCCTGAGGAGTGCCTGCATGGACAGCACGCTCTACTTCCGGGTCGAGGCGGTCGACAGTTCCGGCAACGTCTCCCGGCGCTCGATCGCCGTCGGCGCGGCGCTCAAGGACACGACGCGCCCCGCGGTTGTCAAGGGGACCGCGGCCGAAGGGTATGACGATTACATACGGGTCAAGTGGACTCTCAACACCGACTGCGGCGTGGACGCCTACCTGATCTACCGCTCGCTCTGCGACAGGGGGAAATGGTATCCCTGTCCCGCAAAATTTTCGAACGGGAGAATTTATGACGCGACCGGCGCGCCGGCCTCGAATAATGGCAAACGGGGGGACTGCGGCGGGCCATTCGCGCTCGTGGGTGTCGTTCCGGCCTCGTTGGCGAAAGCCCTCGGAGGGGGATCGGCGTATTTCGACGACCACTCCGTCCCGCCGGGTTCTCCGCTCTGCTACGCGTACCTGGTGAAGGCTCAGGATCACTCCCAGAATATCAGCGGCACGCTCCCCGTCCCGACCGTCCCGCCGGAGATCATCGTCTGCCAGAGGCTCCGGGACAGGACCCCTCCCGAGCCCGCCATCATCGCCGGCCTTTTTGCGCGTGACAGCGCCATACAGGTCGACTACATCGGTCCCCCAGTCCAGGATATCGCGGCGTACCATATCTACCGCTCGGACACCGACCAGTTCGGCACGTATGTCTGGGTCGGCGGCATGACGGTCGTCCCGCCCCCCGGCACGGGCGTGCCGCTTTCGGCCCCGTACCCGGCTCCTCCCCACGTCAACTGCGACAGCATCCCGCTGGTCAGCAACCCGTACATGAGCGCGGGGACTTTTTTCGACAGGCACGTGGACCGGAAGCACATCTACTGGTACAAGGTCCTCGGCGTCGACAGGGCGGGGAACCAGAGCCTGCCGGACAGCGCGCTGGCGATAAGTACGTTCACGTTTGCCTCCGGCCGCGAGATCCCGCCGCAGATCGTTTCGGTCACTGCGACGGACAATCCCTGCGCGCTCACGCTGAACTGGACTCCCGCGTTCGACACGACGCTCGTGAAGGGTTTCCTTGTTTTCCGGAGCACAAACCCGGCGGGACAATACTACCAGCTGGAAGGACTTCAGAAATCGAACACATTTGCCGACCCGTCCGTCGTGAGGAATACGGCATATTTCTACCGCGTCGTCGCGCTGAGGCACGATGGTATGCTGACGGCGATGTCCGATCCGAAATCAGGCGTTCATCCGTAGGAGGCGTTATGAAGGGACTCCGTATGCGCGGCGTGCTGGTTCTGCTCCCGGTGCTCATGGCGCTGCCGGGAGTAATCGCACGGGCCCAGAATCCCGATCCGACCGCCCCGGCAAAATACGGGTTCGGGTTCCGGAATTTCGCGGACACCATGTACACCTGGGACATTTACTGTCACTCGTACTTCGGCGTCCCGATTGACCCGTCACAGACGTGGGGGACCGCAACGTTTGACCGCCTCTTCTTTGAGCAGGTGTTCAAGAGGAAGCTGCCCAACCCGGCGGGGGATACTGTCGGCCTGGGCAGTTGTTTCGGCATATCGCTCATGAGTCTCATGATGAACAGGTTCGGTGGATATTACGGGTACTGTTCGCCCACCTCCGCCTACAGGGGGGACACGAACCATACAAACCCGAAGGGCCCGGACGACCACACCCTGCACAGGATCATCGACATCATGCACGGCAGGCAGTTCTCGCTTGCGGCGGTCGAAACATACCTCGACCAGTTCCTGACCGAGCCTTCGACGGACAGCCGAAAGGGATTCAGCCGGGCCCAGGAGACGATACAGAAAGAAGGCCCGTGCCTTGTCAGCATCACTGCGAAGACGAATCCGACCGACGGGAGCGGGGGGCACACGCTGATTGCGTACGGTGCCACCGGGACCGTCACGCAGGGCAAGATCTGGGTCGTTGATCCGAATCGTCTATGGGCAGTCAACACGTCGTATGACCGCGGCTGGTACCAGGGTGACAGCAACTACATCAATTGCAACCTCACGAATGGAAACTGGAATTTCAGGATGGCGGGCGACACTCTCGACTGGCCGCTCGGCGGTACCGGGAATATTATTATCCTCCCCCTCTCACTTGTCGGACCTCCGGGCCGCGTACCCTCTTCCCTTGGTTTCGCGGTTGGGGAGCTGCTCGCCAAGCTCTTCTTCTCCGACGGGTCAGGGGAGACCCCGGGAGAGGATATTCTGCGCCACAGGGCTGTCCGACCGGAACGCTGATCCGTCGGCTGATCTGTATCCCATCGGACCTCCCTTGAACCATGGTTGAAAACGCCTCTATCCGGCTATTTTAGCCTATCCTCTCGCCGGTCGGTTGGACGGAGAGCCGCTCCCTCATATCACACTTCGGGCGGAACGGATACCAGGATTGCACTGTTTTCAGAGTGCAAGGTCCAGTCTTTCTCACCTCATTTATTACGGAGATACCCGTGGCTGAAAAGAAAATCATCGCAGTGGCAGGTGCTACAGGCGCGCAGGGTGGTGGCCTGGTTCGGGCAATTTTGAATGACACGTCCGGCGTTTTTGCAGTCCGCGCGATTACAAGGGATGTCAACTCCCCCAAAGCGAAAGAGCTTGCGAAGCTTGGCGCGGAAGTCGTGGCCGGCGACGTCGATGACGTGGAGAGTCTGAAGAAAGCGTTCAAAGGCGCCTATGGGGCCTTTTGTGTCACGTTTTACTGGGCACACATGTCTCCCGATCGGGAGATAGCCAACGCGAAGGCTCTGGCCACCGCAGCGAAGGCGGCAGGCGTTCAACATGCAATATGGTCCACGCTTGAAGACGTACGCAAGTTTGTCCCGCTCAGCGATAATCGCATGCCGACAATTCAAGGGAAGTACAAGTGCCCGCACTTCGACGCCAAAGGGGAATCGAACCACTTCTTCACCGACCTTGGCGTCCCCGTCACATTCCTGCAGACCACATTTTACTGGGACAACCTCATATTCTTCGGCAACGGCCCGAAGAAGGGGCCCGACGGGAAGCTCGCGATCACGCTCCCCATGGGGGACAAGAAACTCGCGGGCATTGCCGCTGAGGATATCGGCAAATGCGCATACGGGATATTCAAGCGGGGAGGGGAGTTCATCGGAAAGACCGTCAGCATAGCCGGCGAGTTTCTCACCTGCGCCCAGATGGCCGCATCGCTTTCCAAAGCAATGGGGCGGGAGATCCGTTACAACGAAGTCACGCCGGACGTCTACCGGAGCTTCGGCTTTCCCGGGGCGGACGACGTGGGGAACATGTTCCAATTCTACCGTGATTTCGAGAAGGAATTCTGCGGCGTGCGCGACTTGAAGGCGACCCGGGCACTCAATCCGGCGCTCCAGACGTTCGAACAATGGCTGAAACAGAACGCCGGCCGGATCCCGATCGGATAGCGCCCGGTTTTCATTTCAATCGGGGGATCCCGGTCCATCTCGTTCTCAGTTCCCCTTGGACGCCAATTGGTTACAGGGATTGCGGGTTCGTAGGCGAGCGGAGTCTATTTCTGCCAGGGACGCGCGGGCAGCGATTTCCCGGTGAATAAAATGATTCTCCTGCAGTAGGCCGGCGCTTGATGAACAGGGGTACAAACACTCACAAACGGGAATGACCATCATGAAACGTCTGCTCCTCTATCTCTGCCTTGGGCTCTCCGGTCTCGTGCTCGTGCGGGCGCAGGACAAGTCCTACAGGATCGTGTTTGACCTCACAAGCAGGGACACGCTGGATCAAAAAGCCGTGATGCAGTGGGTGGGCGAGATCTCGAAATCCAATCCTGAGGCACAACTGGAAGTGGTCATGTACGGGAAAGGATTCGAGCTTGTGATGCCCGAGAAATCCGCATTCATGACGGAATTGAACAGTGCCATGAAGAACCCGAACGTTTCGTTCAAGGTCTGCCAGGCGGCATTAAGGAACAACAATGTGGACAAGAGCCGCATCCTGGCGGATGCGCGCACGGTCCCGGACGGTATCTACGAAATCCTGATGAAGCAGCGGGAAGGATGGGGGTATATCAAAGTGGGGCACTAGTCCCCGGGTCGCGGACGAGCGTGATCACCGTGATTTCAGACCGTGCGGCCAGCCGGACCGGGGGTCCCCAGTACCCTGTCCCCTTGCTTACGTAAATCCATGTATCGGCGAACTTGTGAAGCCCTTTGATGTACGGCTGTCCGATTGTTGCAAGGAGATTCCAGGGAAAGAACTGGCCCCCATGCGTGTGTCCGGAGATCTGGAGGTCAAACCCTGCCTTTGATCCTTCGTACAGGCTCTTCGGTTGGTGCGCGAGGAGTATCTTCACGTCCGCCGCCGGAGCCCCGGCAATCGCCTTGTGCGGGTCCGAACGATGTTCGGGAATGAATCCTCCCGCCGAGGCATCCGTGACGCCGGCGAGTATGATGGTTCCTCCCCCCTGGCGGATGACCCTGTGTTCGTTCAGGAGAACGTCGAACCCGAGCTTCTTTGCCTCCTCCACCCACGGCAATGCGCCGGAGTAGTACTCGTGGTTCCCCGTGATGAAGTATCGGCCGCAGCGTCCCTGGAGGTTCTTCATGGGCGCGACATGCTCCCGGAGCTGGTCGACAGTCCCGTCCACGAGGTCTCCGGTGAACGCCACGATGTCTCCCATTTGCGCGTTTGCCATCTCCACCACCGTTTCCACAAAGGGGCGCGTTACCGTGAGACCCGCATGTATGTCCGTGATCTGGACGATGCGGAAACCCTGGAGAGAACCGGGGAGGTCCGTGATGGGGACTGTGATTTCGACGATCGCAGGGCGTCTCCTCGCCTCATAGATGCCGTACGCGGTCAGGCCGCCCGATACTGCAATCAGCCCGAGGTTCATCCACTGAACGAGAACTTCCCGCCGGTGCGGGTCGGCCGCATTCCCGGCACCCGGCGCACCCTGCATCATCGCGGAGACAAGTGCGATCAGCTTCTGAGCCCCGATCACGATGAGCCACGCGACGTCCCGTATGACGAGCAGCGTGATGACCATGGAAAAGAACCCGAGGCTGACGTAAGCTCCCCATTCCAGCTGCTTCTTCCAGTGGAACTCCAGCCTGTTGAACTCGACGGACATGGCCGCGACGGGGAGCACGAGGAACAGCGCGAGCAGCACCCACGCGATCCAGTTCCATGGTGACGGCAGATGGGCGGGGGTGAGTATGCGCAAGCCGGCATACCCGTACCCTGCGCTCACGATGCTGAAAGCGATGATAAACCAGAGAACGTAGAGCATTCGCTTGATCCCTTTCTTCCGATAACGTACTTTACGATACGAAAGCGCTCGACGTTTTACAAGGCCTCTCAAAGTGGCAGTGGAGGGAGTATGGCGAAGTTCGTGGACAGCTGGCGCAGGGCCCTCCGGAACAGGCAGTTCACGGACCAGCTTCTCGTCACTCTCGCCGCGCTCGTGGTGACGATACTCCTGATGAGGGCCTTCATGAACTACATCGGGGCACGCATGGGGGCGGTCCTTCGCGATCCTGTCCTCGATCTCTTCACTCCCGAGGCGTTTCCCTTGATAACGTTCAGTTTTGTTTACGCGGGTTTCCTCCTGGGGATCGTTTTCCTGTTCGTCCGTCCGTTTTCGCTTCTCCTCGTTTTCCGTGCCCTGGTCGTGCTGATTTTCCTCCGGGCGATCTGTCAGTTCTTTCTCCCGCTCGATCCACCCCCTGATGCCATCCCCCTGGCGGATCCCTTCATCCGGATACCCGGATTCCGCCATGTGGCCCCCCGGGATCTGTTCTTCTCGTGGCACACGGCACTGTTGACTCTTCTTGCGTTCGTCACGCAGGGGAGAGACCTGAAGATCATATTCGCGGTCTTCGCGCTCATCGTGTCGGTTCTGATGCTCCTGCAGCACGCCCACTACACGATCGACATCATCGCGGCTCCCTGTTTCGCGTATGCAGCGTGCGGGCTGGCGAGGTGGTTCACCGTGCAGGAATTCGCGGGACGCTGATCGCGCTGCATTTCCCCCCCCCTCGCCCATTTTCGCTCTTTTTGCGTCTCTTGCCCTAAATTTGTATGTTAGTATGCGTTTATCTCCTTCATAGCGAAGGTATTGCGCTCGTTAAGCCTACAATACAGTAAGTGGCGGATCGCCGGCGAGGAAAATGGTGTTGTAGACGGGAGGAACACGAAAGGTCATACGTAACGGACGATGGAACTCGAAGAACGGTACGCGAAGCTGATCGATTACCTGACGGATTACATTTACACGGTCAGGATACAGGACGGGGCTGCTGTGGAGACATACCACGGTCCGGGGTGCGTCGCCATTACGGGGTACACCTCGGACGACTACCAGGCGAACCCCGATCTCTGGTATAGCATGGTCCCCAGGGGGGACCGTGAGAAGGTTCTGGAACAGGCACGGCGGGCGCTTGCGGGAGAGCGGGGGGAGCCCCTGGAACACAGGATCATACACAGGGATGGTACCACCCGGTGGATCCGCAACACGATCGTGGTGACGAAAGGCGACGATGGCACACCCGTCGCCTATGACGGGCTGATCAACGACATCACGCAGTTGAAGAAGGCCTCTGCGGAGGAGGCGATACGTCAGCAGCAGCTCATACAGGCGGACAAGATGGCGTCCCTGGGGGTCCTGGTGTCGGGTATCGCCCACGAGATCAACAATCCCACCAACTTCATACTCCTCAATGCGCGCCTCTTCTCCAGGATCTGGACCGATATTCTGCCGGTCCTCGATGACTACCATGCGCACAACGGGGACTTCAGCGTCGCGGGCATGCCCTACAGCTCTTCGCGCGACAAGCTGACGCAGTCCCTCGACGGCATACTGCAGGGGTCGGACCGCATACAGAACATCACGCGGAGTCTGACGGAGTATGCGAAGCATGACGGCGCGACGCTGAGCGAACCTGTGGACATCAACAAAGTCGTCGCGATGGCAATTGCCATCACGGAGAACCTGATCAGCCGGTCCACAGAGCATTTCAGGGTCGATTTCGGCGCCGGAATCCCTCTTATCCGCGGGAACGCGCAGCAGCTCGAGCAGGTCATAATCAACCTCATTACCAACGCCTGCCAGTCGCTCAGCAGCAGGTCCGGCGAGGTCCGTGTGCTGACCTACAGTTCCAGGGAGACCAACGCGGTGGGTGTCGTCGTGAAGGATTCCGGGGGGGGCATCAGGGAATCGGATCTGAAGTACATCATGGATCCTTTCTTCACAACCAAAAGGGACCGGGGGGGGACAGGCCTCGGCCTGTCGGTCTCAAACAACATCGTGAAGAGTCACGGCGGCTCGCTTGTCCTGACAAGTGAACCAAACAGGGGGACGAAGGCGATGGTGTCGCTCCCCGTTCTCCAGGCGCACTCCACGGATGCGGCGCAGCCACGGCCATGAAATCCAACCTTACTCCGGCGCATCCGATTCTTTTTGTCGACGACGAGGAGAACTATCTCCTGAGCCTCGAGCTGACGATGTCCTCGAACGGGATAACGAACATCGAGACCTGCAACGACAGCCGCCGCGTGATGTCCCTGATGGCTGAGCGGCAGTACTCCCTTGTCGTCCTCGATATCAACATGCCGCACATCTCCGGCATCGATCTCCTCCCGCAGATCGTCGAGAGCTACCCCGGCACGCACGTGATCATCATCAGTGCGGTGGACGATGTCAAGAGCGCCGTCCTGTGCATGAAAAGGGGGGCGTTCGACTACGTCCTGAAACCCGCGGACGACACGACGCTCGTCGCGGCGATGCGACGCGGACTCGAGCTCGACGAGATCCGGAGCGAAAACGAGATGCTGAAACAATCGCTCCTCCGGGAGAAGATCGAGAACCCGGAAGCGTTCAGCGGGATCATCACGCACGCCCACGCGGTGCGTGTGCTATTTAGATACATCGAGGCGGTGGGCGGGACACACCTTCCCATCCTCATCACGGGGGAAACCGGGACGGGGAAAGAGCTGTTCGCGGGGGCAATCCACAAAGTGAGCTGCAGGAGCGGCGAGCTGGTGACGGTGAATGTCGCCGGACTCGATGACAACCTCTTCTCGGACACGCTCTTCGGTCATAGAAAGGGGGCGTTCACGGGGGCCGACACCGAGCGGAAGGGGCTCATAGAGAAAGCCGAGAACGGGACGCTTTTTCTCGATGAGATAGGCGACCTGAGAGTTGAATCCCAGGTGAAGCTCCTCCGGCTTCTTCAGGACGGCCAGTACTATCCGCTTGGCTCCGACATTGCGAAGCTCTCGAATGCCAGGGTCATCGTCGCGACGCATCGCGACATCCGCTCCATGCAGGCGGGGAACGATTTCCGGCAGGACCTGTACTACCGCCTGAAATCGCATCACATCAACATCCCTCCGCTGCGTGAGAGGCAGTCTGACCTGCCGTACCTCGTGGACCATTTTGTCGCGCAGGCGGCGGCGGAGCTCGGCAAGAAGAGGCCCGCGCCGCCGAAGGAACTGTTTACACTTCTGAAGAATTATCCGTTCCCGGGGAATGTGCGTGAGCTGCGGGGGATGATTTTCGACGCGGTCAGCCTCCACTCATCCGGCATACTTTCCCTGGATTCCGTGAGGAAGCAGATTGCCGGCAATCTCAACGACAGACCCGGTGATCGGTCACCGGGAGACGGGATGTCGGAGGATGATCCAATTCTGTTTCCGGGCAGATTTCCGACGCTCAGGGAGGCCGAAGATGCGGTCATTGAGGAGGCGCTGAAAAGAGCGGAAGGGAACCAGACGATTGCCGCCGAGCTCCTCGGGGTGTCCAGGCGCGCGCTGAACAACCGGCTCCGCAGGAAGGAGGGAGATCAGGCGTAGTCTCTCCTTGACTTTTAGCGAACTGTATCCTTATTTTCGATTGAATTTATAGATTTTACGATCGATTTTCCTCCAGATTCAACAATAAATTGATCCGGTGATCCCATGGCAAAAAGCGGTAAGGCGAAATCATCGAAAACAAAGAGGGCCCAGGCTTCCAGGTCGAGATCGACCCAGGCTATACGGTTCGCCCACCCGTTCTTCGATACCGTCCCCCCGGAGAAGAGGACGAAGCAGGGCTCATTCGGGCACCGGATGCTGGAACACATTCAAGGGACTCTTCACCCGATCCCTCCCGTCAAGGGGAACGGAATGATGGCACTGGCGGACATCATCGGAAAGGCCGGGTCCGATGCAATCGCCGCCGCACACCAGATCACGATTCACGTTGCGGGAGACACGGGTGTCCCGGCAACGGACCATGAAACGAATCAGGTCATCGTTGCCGATGAGATGGCGAAGGATTATGACCCGGCCCATCCCGAAACAAGTCCCGCGTTCTTCCTGCATGTCGGGGATGTCATTTATGGACCGGGACAGAACTCTTACCTTGATCAGTTCTACAATCCTTACATGCACTACCCCGGGAAGATCGTCGCAATTCCGGGGAACCATGACGGGGAGTCGGATGCCAAGATCAAGGATTTCCAGAAGTACTTCTGCGCCGCAACACAGGCAGTGCCCCCCATCGCCGGGAGCATATTCCGCCAGACGTTGACCGAGCCCGGGGTGTACTGGTGTCTGGACGCACCGTTTGTGCAGATCATCGGGCTCTATTCCAACTCCGCCGAAAACCCGGGGTTCATCTCAGGTTCGACAATCGGCCAGGCGCAGAAAACGTGGCTTGTAAGCACGCTGAAGACNNAGCGGAGGACATTCCGGAAGCACCGGGATGCTTGCGGACATTGACGACGCGTGTACAAAGGCGGGCATCATGCCGGACGCGTTCTTCTCCGGCCACGCCCACTCCATACAGAGGTATACGAGGACCGTGCAATTGGCCGGCAGATCGATCCCCATTCCTTTCGTCGTCACCGGGTGCGGCGGTCACGGTGGCCAGAGGGTCGACCCGGTACCGACAAATAAAAGCGGAAATCCCGTCTACGAGTTCTCGTACGAAGGATGGGGGTATACGACGTTGCAGATCACGGCGAACGCGATGAAAATCACGTCGCACGGCGTGGACGCTCAAACAAGCAGGGTGATCGACACCACCAGTATCAACCTCGTCTGAAGACGCGGCAGGTCGGGCCGACCTTCACTCGCAGGCACGACGGAGGCTCCTCGTGTCACTTCAGTGTTTTCTGCTGTCACATACCTGGGAAGGCTAGTAGTTGAAGATCACACCAAACTGTCCCCTCAGACCGTACGTCTGGGAACTTGTCGGCAGGTGTCCGGTAACCCCGTTGATGTAGTAGTCGTCGATGTGCGATGAGAGGTTCGTGAAGTTCGCAAAGACCGCCAGGTTGTCCAGGATCTGCTGCTTGGCGGAGACATCGATCAGCAGGAAGTTGTCATAGTACGAGTCGCTCAGCGAGAACTTCTCATCCAGGCTGGTCAGCGTCGTCTGCTGGTACCTGAACGAGACCCGTGTGCTGAACCCCTTGAAGTCCCATCCGACGACGGCATTGGCTATCGACTTCGGCTGGTCCACCACTGCGCCGCTCCTCGTCGAATATTGAAGCGCAGTGATCGGTATTTTGACGCGAGTACCCGTGTAGCCGACCGTTATCGTGTTGAAGTATGGATACTGGGTATTGGATCCGATGAACGACAGGTTCAGATCGAGCACCAGCCCGGTCAGAAATCCCGGCAGGTACCAGAAATGCGTCTGCCACGAGAATTCGATCCCGCGGATGTACGCCTTCTCAGGATTGTTGATCGGGATCGTCGCTGCTGCAACCGCATTCTGGGCAAACCATGTCGTGTCGTAATACGCCAACGGAGGCAACCTGCCGGGGAGATCCGCCGGGTAGTTCAGCCATGTGGTGGTTTGATACGGCTGGTAGTTCGCCAGGGAAACGAGGAGGCCCGAGATCTCTTTGTAGAACCCCCCCACCGTGAACAGGCCGATCTCGTTGTTGAAAACCGACACGCTCAGGTCGTAGTTGACCGCAGTGGCCGGCCTCAGGAATGGATTTTGTGCCTGGAACGAACCGGTTCCAGAGACGCCGTTATAGATCACGAGGGGCGAGATCTCCAGGAAGTTCGGTTTCGCCTCGCTCTTGTAGGCGGCGCCCATGACCTGGATGGCATCGGTGACTTTGTACTTGAGGTTGATTGAGGGGAACCAGAGGTCGTTCCTCCGGTTGTGTGTCGTTGATGTCGGCATTCCCTGGAGTCCGTTGAGGTTGCTGCCGTTGAGCGTGATCGCGTAGGCCTGATACTGCGTCACTTCCCGTTCAAAGCGCATGCCGGGAAGCACGGTCAGACGGTTGTCGAGCGCGTTGAATTCCGCCATCCCGTAGGCGGCATAAGTATCTTCCAGCGCGGCATAGTTGTTCTGGTAGTCGTTCTGGCCTAATTGAATGCCCGTAATTCCCGTTATGTCGTGGAATGCGAGGCTCGTCGCGTTGAGCAAGGGAACGCTGGCACTCCAGTCCAGATTGTACCGCCCATCCAGGAACGTGCCGGGATTATACGTCGGATCCAGAAAACTCCTTACGGGTATTCCGTACTGGTTGTTCAGGAGCACGTATATCCAGGGAAAAACTCTCTGGAGTTCGATCTGACCCTGACCCCATCCGAGACTAACGTATGACCCGGCTCCGGCGCTTTCACGCCGAACTCCATGGAACTTCCCGCCGACGGAGAGTGTGCCGGAAAAATCATCGGTCACCCTGAACGGAACCCTGTAATCTGCCTTTCCATCATAGTTCTCGTCCAGCAGGGTGACATTGAAATGCTCGAAACTCTCCACCCATGTGTTCGATGGGTTTGAGGGTCCCATCGCGGCGATAAGTGTCGCGGGCTGTGCATTGATGAGTGAAACTGATGCGGGCAATGCCTTTGTCGCCGCCTCAATCAGAGGAAAACTCTGCGCCGGTGCGGCTGATTTCGCGTTCGTATAGGCCAGGGACAAATTCAGCTTCGTGTCACCGAGCCTGATCAGGGACTGCAGCGCATGGGTCCGCTCCGATGTTGTGGAATTTGTCTGTAGATACTGGCGTGAGAACCCGCCGTCAACCCCTGCATCGAGGAAATTGACGCTGTTGGCGCTCGAGGTCACATCATCGTCCTTGCTGCTCAACAGGTTGTAGAAGGAGACATCGACGAGGTCTGAGGAGTAGTCGAAAATGGCGCTCGCACCGTTGCGATTCCTTCGCTGCTGTTTGACCGTCAGGACGGCGCTCTCCGTGTTGATATAGAAAAGGTTAGTGCCGGGATACAATTGCGGAGCGCTGTAGCTCCCGCCGAACTGTTCCGACGGGAGCTGTTTTTGCTCCACGCTGACCTGGAAACGGGCCCCGAGGGCATTGTCGAAGAATCTGTCACTCACACTACCCGTATATTTATAGTTCCTCCAATCGCGGTGCAATTGATTGTAGCCGCCGTTGCTCCCCACATCAAAATGGAAATCTTTCGGGGCCTGCCGCAGCGTGATGTTGATCGAACCTCCGACGGCATCCGCATCCAAATCCGGCCGCAACGATTTTGAAAGCTCCACGCCCTCGACCAGATCATCACCGATCAGGCTCAGGTCGATGCTCCGGTCGCTGTTGTTCGTGGAGACCATCGGCACACCTTCAACAGTCACCCTGTTGAACTTTGGCGACAGCCCGCGCACGACGATCNNTGCTTCACCTGCATCCCGCTGAATCGACACACCCGGAAGCCTGCCGATCGATTCGGCAAGGTTCGCGTCCGGCAGCTCTTTCATCTTTTCGGCCGACAAGACGTTCACGAGATTGTTCGAAGAGAGCTGTTGGTTGATCGCCGACAACTGACCCTTCGACTGTGCCGTGACCACGACGGTCTCACCTTCGAGTGCCTGCGCGACGAGATGGATATCCTGTACAAGAGTCGCATTCTCGCCAACGGTCACTTCCAGAGTCGCCGTCACATAGCCAATATAGGTTACCCGTATCGATCGCTTACCGGTCGGAACATTCGTCAGTTCATACTTTCCATCGAGACCCGTGGACGCGCCAATGCTGGCGCCCTGGAGTATCACGTTGGCACCGGGAAGCGGATCACCGCTCTCTTTGTCAAGGACGCGACCGATTATGGAACCAGATGATGCCGAAAATGCCGATTGCATCATCAGGAAAGAGACCAGAACGGACGCGCACGCACCCAGGCTTCGATAACAGAAAGTGTCCACAGGCACGCTTCTCCTTGAGAGATCAGGACTGTTCGGTTTGAGGTCGCTTGTCCTCAACCCGTTCCCCGAACCTTGATTGGTATTGATTCTCAGGTTACCAATATCTGATAACCGGGTCAATACTGCAATTGCGGTATAAACAGGACTTGCGCCTCAAAAGGTGCCTCGGTTCGGAATTACATACCTTCGTGCCGCGAACCTGGTTGATTTATCAACCTTTCGTGCGGTCGACCGTATAGACGGATAAGACGGTATTGACAGAGTCAAAGCAACGAAGTAGATTCGAATAGAGTCCCGCATTTCAATATGAAAGCGAGCTTTTAAATCATGACATCCAATTTGTCGAGAACTCCCCCGGAGTGTTTCCTTCCAGGAAAGCGGACAGGGCTGCCGAGAGTTCTCACATTCATTACTTGCACGCTGACTCTTCTCTGTAACCCGTGGGAGCTCCATGCGCAGACAACCGACCTCACCTTCGAACATCTCACGGTCGACAAGGGACTCTCCTTCAATGAAGTTACTGCCATCATCCAGGACAGGCGGGGATTCATGTGGTTTGGGACGGGGGAAGGTTTGAACAGGTACGACGGCTACAGCTTCACTACCTACAAATATGCCCCTCTCGATTCAGCATCCATATCGGTCAACTGGATTAACACACTCTACGAGGATACTTACGGAGATATCTGGATCAACAGCGGGGCAAGACTCAATCGATATGATGGGGCGACCGGGAGGATTTGTCGTTATCTTCCGGATCGGTGGGTGACATCAATGTACGAAGATTCATCTGCGCACGCGAGCCAGGACGGAATGTGGTTCACCACTCTTGGTCAAGGATTTTACCGGTACGACCGTAGAAGCAATCGGTTTTCAGAGTACCGGCACAATCCGAACGACCCGAACAGTATCGGCAGTGACTCGACATTCTGCGCTTTCGTTGATAGCATGGGGACTCTGTGGATCGGAACAGCAAACGGTCTCAACTCGCTCGACAAATCCCGCCGACAGTTTGCTCACTATACTCATGGCCCCCGAGGCCATGTTTACACTCTCTACGCAGATCCTGACGAACCGTCCAGGTTGTTCTGGATTGGTGCGAACGACGGTTTGTACGCGTACGACAGGACGAGCGGTTCATTTGCCCGCTATCGGAATGATCTCGGGAATTCGACCCGACCTGATGACAATGATGTACGGACGATATATTGTGACAGAAAGGGAAGGCTCTGGGTTGGCATGATGGGTGGGGGGTCCGGGGGTGGGAGGTTGGGGGGTGTCGCCCGGTTTGATCGTTCAGCCCGCCGATTTACAAATTATCAGGGAGGGTTTTTCGGGAATTCATGGGGATATATGGGTAAGGCATGGACAATCTGTGAGGACAAGACGGGGACGTTGTGGGCGGTTTCCCATTGGGGCGCGCTCAGAAAGTACGATGAAATGCGGAATGAGTGGACCCCGGTTCATATCACCGCGGATCATGACGTTTCATTCCACGCATTGTGCGAAGACAAATCCGGCACCATGTGGTTTGGCACAGTAAGCGATGCCGTGCTCAAGCTCGACAGGGCAAAAAAGCCATTTTCTCTTTACACGAGAATCACCGGTGATACTTCGAGCTTGAGTTCCACTTTTGTGACAGGAATTTGCGAGGATGCGTCAGGTTCTCTATGGGTCGGGACAATGGGGGGGCTGAACAGGTTGAATGTTTCAACAGCCAAGTTTACACACTACCGGCATAACGACCGAAATCCGTACAGCCTTATGAATGACGCTATTTGGCCCATCCTCGAGGACAGTCAGGGGAAGCTATGGATCGGGACCTGGGGCGGAGGGCTGGACGAGTTCGACAGAGGCAGGCAGCGCTTTGTCCACCATATGAATAACGCGGGGGATTCCCTGAGTTTGCCGTGGGATGGCGTCGATGCACTCTATGAGAGTCGGGACGGCACGCTTTGGGTTGGGACGGACGACTCCAACATCTCAGAATATGTCCGTGGAGCGAACATCTTTCGTCGGCATTTCCCTGGTTATAGAAAATTAGGGGGAAAAGGGTACGAAATTGACGCTATTCTCGAAGATCATACCGGACTTATCTGGATTGCAATTCCAGGAGCAGGTTTGTATTCCTATGATCGAACGTCGGACGCATGGGCCAGGTGCATGCTTGATCCAAATGATGTGGTTGGAATTAACGGCTATGCCTCGACTGTCCCTTTAGCGTTATTCGAGGATCGGCGGGGAACCATGTGGGTTGGAAGCAATTTTGGTCTTTCCAGAATCGACCGACAAACGGAAGCTTGCATCTCTGTGAGCGGAAATGAAGGTCATCCGGATAATTACATCCGTGCAATCCTCGAGGATGGCAAAGGCTCCCTCTGGTTGTGCACCCTGAATGGACTTTCACGATTTAATCCGCAAACCGGGTCGTTCCGGAACTATGACGCCAGCGACGGCGTCACGATAGGGCCGTGCAAACTTCCGACGGGGCACAAGAACAGAAACGGCGAAATGTTCTTCGGCGGCAGCAATGGCTTGGTCCGGTTTCATCCCGACAGTATAAAAGATAATCCGTATATGCCCCCGATTGTGGTCACCGCATTTAGTAAGTTTGATAAAATCGTCCACCTCGACAGCGCGATCTCCGAGACGAGACAGATCGAACTCTCTTACAAAGAGAATGTATTCTCGTTCGAATTCGCCGCCTTGAATTATACAAGTCCCGAGAAAAACCAATACGCCTACAAGCTCGAAGGGTTCGATAGTGATTGGACATACTGCGGCAAACGTCGATATGCAACATACACCAACCTCGACGGCGGGAGGTATATTTTCAGAGTAAAGGGCTCCAACAATGACGGCATCTGGAATGAGGAGGGA
>PMJR01000063.1 GCA_003158475.1 Ignavibacteriota bacterium
GCGTGGCTTGACGCGATCAACGCAGCTTTCCCACAATGGCATGTCTATATCTCGCCGGAACTCAGAGACAGCGAGTACGCGGCGGGGCATGCCATCGAGTCCGTCCGCGCGCGGCCGGATGTGCATTTCGACCGGGATCTCCATCTGGCCGTTTCGATGCGCTCGTTCCGAGCCGAGAACGTGTCGGGTTTCGTTAAGGCAATGCTTGATTGTGAAACGGAGCTCGCGCGAGATGCCTATGAAAGACTCCGTCGCCGATATCCCATCGCGATCACCAGAGACTTGGAACGAGCTCGGCGTTGGATCAGGGACCATTCCCGCGGTTCGGAACGTTACGGTCTTGTAGCCTCATCAGAAGCACAACGCCTCAAACCTTACGCAATAGATGTTCGTGTGAACATTGACCCAGTGCACTGGTTCCTTGACGATAGGCAGGACACACGCTCAAGCTACTACCTCGAAGATGCAGCGACAGAGGTCCAAGTCCAGGGGCTTGAACTAGATTGGGTCTGCGTTACATGGGACGGAGACTTTCGATTCACGGACGGTGGGTGGGCTTATCATTCTTTTTGGGGCAGCGGCTGGCGGAACATACATAAGGGAGAGAGGCAGAACTACCTGCGCAATGCTTACCGGGTCTTGCTTACACGTGCTCATCAGGGGATGGTTATCTTCGTACCCCAAGGCGTCGCCGACGACCCCACGCGACAGTCTTCGCTCTACGATCCTACGTTCCATTATTTATCTCGTTTGGGCATCCCGGTGCTCGACCCATGAATGTCAGAAACGGTCAACCACACGGGCACGCCACTCGGATCGCTTCCGAGTAAACCCCATTACGTCCACCATTATGGAAGATGGAGAGTCGGAGGAGGTCTTGACTATGAGAGAGGGCGAATACGTAGATTCACTGGTTGACGAGTACGCAACTCTTCTCCGTAAAAGATTGTCCAGGGACCTTCAAAACCGACATGACGATGCAGGTATTGTTGAGGACCTGGAGGCGTCCGCAGATTGGAGTACTTCTGGGGCCCGTGAGCTCGTAAGACTTGCAGACAATTATGGAGCATTCATGCTGCGCAATGCGCTGGCGATTGCCGTAGTGCTCGGCAAGGAAGATGGCGCGCGAGGATTCTGAAGCCTCGGGCGCGGTGTCACCTGCGAGGAGTTGCGCTATGTCGTCGGGGACAAGACGGAGTGAGCTCGGCGTGTGCGTGAGTTGCGGACGGAATTCGGTTGGCCCGTAGCAACGAAGTCAACCGGGCGGCCGGACCTAGGCGTCGGGGTCTATGTCTTGCAAGCTGATAGGCAAAGCCCTGAACATGATCGGCACATTCCCGACGATGTGCGTCGGGAAGTTCTGCGCCGCGATGGGTACAGGTGCCGTGAATGCGACTGGTCGCATGATGAATGGAACCCCTCGGACCCTCGGCATCTGGAGTTACATCACGTCATGCCCCATGTCAGAGGCGGCGAGAACGTCAAGGAGAACCTGAACACACTTTGCACCGTTTGTCATGATAAGCTGCATAGGAAGGAGAAGTAAGTTCGCCCAAGGCGCTGCGCCTGATCGCTATTGTGCCGTGCTCCATAGCGGATGGTGAGCTTTATCTTGGGCGATAAGGAAGAAGGAGAATGGAGCCAAGGCAACAGGCTCTCATCGTGGTACCCTTGATCATCATTGTCCTCGCCAGTGCTTTCGGTGCTCTGGGACACTTCATGGAAATCGCCTTCGGCGTGCCGAGTCGTTTGTGTATGCCGCCTGCACTTCGCGGTGTTGGGGTTGTCGTACTGGCTCTCGGATTCCTTTTCATGGGCTGGGTGTTCCGCTACAGGAAACCTGCCGAAATCCTCCTCTCAACCTACGTCACGATGCGAAAGTTCATCAGACGGACACGACCGGGCGACGCCTCCGCCCGAACTGAACCCTTGGTCCTGCAAGGTCCGCAGCGGCACGTAAGGCATCCTTTGTATTTTGCCGACGTGATTCTTCTCCTTGGCTGGTGGCTGGTGCTCGACTACACGTTCCTTCTCTTCATGGCATTCTTCTTCTTTCTTTGGTTCAACCTTGTGGTCATCCGATTTGAAGAAGAGGAACTCAGGGCTCTGTACGGGGAACAGTACGAGACCTACGCGAAGACCGTGCCGAGATTCTTTCCGTCGTTGAAGTGCACACGTCGTTGAACTCCACATCGACCATTGTAATGCGTTGTTGATGAAGGGGAATAGCTGTGGGACGGGGAAACTCCACCCCGTACGGAGGGCGGACCGACGATGTCTCGCCTCCCCCGGCTCGACGCACCAGGCACTCTGCACCACATGTGGAAGATGGGAGAGACCATGCGTGAGTACTGGAACGGCCGCTTTCGAAACGAAGGGCGTGTGTGGGGAGACTGTCAGAGTCGCACCGCCGTGCATGCGGAGACGATCTTTCGGAAGCACGGCGTGAAGCGCCTTCTTGTGCCGGGAGCGGGCTACGGTCGCAATGCCGAGTACTTCGCAGCATTAGGCTATGAGGTGACCGGGATCGAGATCTCGGAAGAAGCGCTAAGGCTGGTGCGAAAGGACACGGCGGTGAAATACTGCCCTGGATCCGTGCTGGACATGCCGCTTGATGCCCGCAAATATGATGCCGTCTATTGCTTCAATGTTCTTCACCTCTTCCGCCGGGACGACAGAAGCCTGTTCTTGCGGAAATGCTTCGAGGTCCTTGAGGACGGCGGGATTGCCTTCTTTGTTGTCTTCTCCGAAAAGGAAGCGCAGTTCGGAAGAGGGAACATGGTAGAGGAGAACACGTTCGAGTCGAAGCCTGGCCGTCCCGTTCACTTTTTCACCGAAGACGATCTGGTTGAGAGCTTTCGCGGTTTCGAGCTTCTTGACACTGGCTTGATGGAAGATCCTGAAGACCATGGAACCGAGGGGCCTCACGTTCATTGGGTAAGGTTCATTTCGGCAAGCAAGTGCTCTAGGGATTCCGTGTAATGCGGGGCGTTCTCGACGAGTGGAATAGCGGTAGGACGGGTAGAATCCACCCCGCACGTTGCATGTTCCAGGTGATTCACGTCACGCCGCATGACTATCGGGGAGTCTAAGATGAAGACTTTTCGCCTAGCGAGGAAGCGCATCGACGTCTCGGTGGGGGAGTCGGTTCGCATCATTCG
>PMJR01000085.1 GCA_003158475.1 Ignavibacteriota bacterium
GCGCTCATCATGAGCCATCCGTTCTCTTTCAGGCGGAACGGTGAGGTGAGGAGAAAGACGGTGCCGCTGATCAGGACGGTGGCATAACTGATGATTATCACTACGGAGGCGAATGAGAGGAGCCGGAATATCTCCCGCTCCGCTTCGGGATCCATGTAACCTTCGAACTCGAGCGTCCCGGTCCTGAGCATGTCGTTGCCGATCATGGCGCGGATATTGACTGCGCCAAGCCAAAAGATGGAGGCCACGGCAAGAATGAACAGAGAGATCCTCCACACCGATG
This sequence comes from Ignavibacteriota bacterium, assembly GCA_003158475.1. Lineage (GTDB taxonomy): Bacteria > Bacteroidota > Ignavibacteria > UBA10030 > UBA6906 > Fen-1273. The sequence goes on from PMJR01000085.1 coordinate 284, forward strand.
CTGCTGTCCGGCTCATGTCCGTGCCTTCCGTTCCCGATTGGTGTCGATCAGCCAGTTCTTGTACCAGCCGAGGTCGTGGCAGAGCGAGAGTAGGTTTTCGAGCCCTTCCTGTGTCATTGCAAGATACACGGTCGTGAACTGTTCCCGGACGCTCTCAGGGGTCCCCGCGAGAAGTGATCTCAGGAGCCCCCTGGTTCTTGCCACCGCCTCCGAAAATTCGATTGCGAGCCGGTCGTACCCATCCCCCTCCCGGCCGATTCGCGTCATGATGCCGTATGTCCGGTGGAGGAATTTTGAAAAGAAAGCGACCTCGTCAAGAAGATCCCGTCCTGCCTGAAGTCTCCCGGATTCAAGGAGAATGCCCAGGTCAGAGCGACGTGCAATGGTCCCGCCGGAAAATGTGTCAAGCTCGGAAAGCAGGGAAGCGGTAGCAGCGCTGAGCTCCATTTATGCAATATAGAAAAACGGTGAGGGAGATTCAATCCTTGGAATTGCATCGTAGAGCGCCGGTGAGTATATTCTCCTTGTTCCGCCCCTCCACGGGACCCGCCCCCACCAGATCATGGAACGAACTCATGAATCGCCTCTTTCTGATATCTCTTGTTCTGGCGGGCGTATTGCTTGCCATCCCCGCTCTCTCTCTCCCCCGGTTTGCCAGCCGCACCGGGTTAAAGTGCCAGTCCTGCCACGTCGACCCCTCCGGTGGAGAGATGCGACAGACGTTCGGGGTCCAGTACGGCAGGGACCAACTCCCTGTCCCCGCGTGGGCGAAGAATTCGGACCTGACCGACTTTTCCAACGTCATCACCAACATACTCGGTGTTGGCGCGGATTTCCGGACCATCTACTACAACAGGCAGCTTCCCGACTCGACGCGGAGAGACGGGCTGTTCCAGATGCAGGGAGATCTTTACGTCAACCTCCGCGTTGCGCAGAAGGTCTTCCTTTATCTCAATCTGAACAAAGGAGTCTCCTCGGGGTTCGACGCTTTTGCCTTGATGAACGTCCTTCCCGCCTCAGGGCACCTGAAAATCGGGAGATTCATCCCTGACTACGGGACAAATCTGGACGATCACACCGCGTATGTGCGTCAGTACACGAAGCTCAGCCCCGAGTTCGACGTTGTCGAGCGAACAGGCGCGGAGGCCGCTGTTTCTCCGGGAGCATTCACGGTTCTGGGGGGAATATACAATGCTGACGAGGGAGGGGAGATCCCAAGCACGAATAACAAAGCGCTCCTCGGGAAGGGAGAAGGCATGTTCAAGCTTTCCGATAGGGTGTCTCTCGGCCTGGGGGGGAACGTGTTCAGTGCGAAATCCGGCATCCCGGGAGTGAGTACCACATACTACGGCGGTTTCGGCTCGTTCAGTGTGGGAGACTTCACGCTGCTCGGTGAAGCTGACTGGATAAGGTCATCGCCGGCGGGCGTGACCACGACCGGCCTCGCGACATACACTGAAGCAGACTTTATGGTGACTCAGGGAGTGGATATCAAGCTCGCCTATGACTTCTACGACCAGGACATCCACTACAAGACCGGCTCGAAATCCCGATATAGCATCGGCGTGGAGTTCTTTCCGGTGAGCGGTGTGGAAATTCGGCCCGTCTACCGCTTTTTAAGACAGCAGAACCCCAACATCGGGACGATGGACGAATTCGATCTGATGCTGCATCTGTACCTGTAGGAAAACTCAACAACAAACAAGAAAGGTATCCATCCATGCGTTTGACCGGAGCCGTTGTGACGTTGATGGCGTTGGGATTCGTAGTTGCCCCAGCGCAGGAAAAGAGTACCGGGAGTGTCTCATTCAAGGATGATCTGTTTCCGGTCATCAGCAAGCATTGCCTCCCCTGCCATGCGGAGGATAATTTCAATCCGAGCGAACTCTCGCTCGATTCATATGAACTGATGATGCAGGGGGGTAAGAACGGCGCGCTCGTCGTCCCAGGAAAAGCGAAAGAGAGCCTCCTTACGAAGAAACTGGGGGAGACACCGCCGTTCGGAGATCGGATGCCGTTGAACAAGAAACAGGTGATCAGTGAAGGCAAGGCGAAGTACTTGAGCGAGGCCGAATTGAAGATCATCACAGAGTGGATAAACCAGGGAGCAAAAAACAACTGATGTAAACCCGGGATGTAGCTTTCCTCTTGAGGGATAACCTGGAATCAGAAGCGCCCCGAACCGGCCGGTTTGGGGCGCTGTCGTATTGTCCCCCCCCTCTCTTGGTGACATCGAGAATTGCCATTATGAGCTCTTTTCAGGCAGATCAATCCCGTATCTCGTGTTTGATTCTCAGCAGGAATCTCCCGATATTTGTTTACATAATCTGTTACTTCTTCATATATGCTTGAAGAGAAATCTCGAATTGAACTAAGCAAATACTTCCGGGCCGAGTGGTTTTCACAGAGCGCCCTGATCAAGGTCCTCATCGCTGTCTCACTGACCGCGGCGCTTGCGCTGCTGTTTCCGAGGGGAGAGTCGATCGACCTTGACTACAAGGTCGGGACAGTCTGGGCGAGGAAGGACCTGATCGCTCCCTTCTCGTTTCCGATATTCCGCGACGAGCGTGAATATGCGCACGACGTGGGAGAGGCAAAGAAAGACGTTTACGATGTGTTCGAGAGGGACTCGTCGGCGACCGAGGCACAGCCCGCCGCGCTCGATGCGTTCTTCGCCCGGTTACAAGACGCGATCGAACTACGCGCACAGATTCACCGTGGAATGCACAAGCACTCCGCGGCTGACTCAGCCCGGTTCAACGACCTGGCCTCCTCGCTTGACATTCCTTTTTCGGACACCGATTGGGACGTTCTCTCGGCGCTTGCCTCCTCCGGGAGGCTGAAGGAGATGCGCGCTGTCATGGGAGAGATGGCAAGAAAATACATGCGCATGGGGGTCCTCGACAGGCCGAAGGCTTCGATTGCGCGCGGTGATATCGCCCTGCGCCGGGGGACAAAGGAGGAGATCCTGCCGGTTGCCCGGCTCGTGGATGAAAACGATCTCCACTCGCTCCTCGAGGGTGAACTGATTGCAAAGTACGGGAATGACAACGATGCGGTCAGCGTGGCCTACAAGATCGGCGTCATGCACATCCGCCCGAATGTCAGGTTCAACGCGGCTTCCACGAATCAGTCCCTTGCCGCGGCGGCCGACCAGGTCCCGCGGACGCTCGGTTACGTACAGGAAAACGAGCGTGTAGTAAGCAAGCACGAGCGGGTTACGCAGGATACCAGGCTCAAGCTGGAATCCCTCCGCCGGGCCCGTGCGGAAAGGGAACCGGGGTCCGATAACCCGCTGCAGATGATCGGCACATTGATTCATGTTTCCATCATCGTCATGCTCTACGGACTGTACCTTGGCCTCTTCCGCAAGGGGATCGTCCGCAGCAACCGTAAGCTCGCCCTGATCGCCATTCTATTCCTCCTCGAAGGAGTATTCGCATACCTCACCCGGGAGATCGACGTCAATGCCCCGATAGAGTACCTGATACTCGTCCCCGTGGCCTCGATGCTTCTCACGATCATATTCGACTCTCGCGTTGGTTTCTACGGAACGGTGCTCATCTCCATGATCGTGGCCGGTATCCGCGGGAACGATTACTCGGTTGCTCTTGCGTCCCTCGTTGCGGGGGCGCTTGCGGTCTACACTGTGCGGGACGTGAAAAACAGGACGCAGATCTTCCGCTCGCTCGGGTTCATATTCCTGGGGTATGCACTGGCGATAATCGCGCTGGGACTCGAGCGCTTCGAGTCTCTTGCCGTTGTCTCCGAACAACTTGCCTATGGTCTGATCAACGCAGCCATCTCCCCCGTCCTGACATACGGACTCCTGATTTTCCTCGAGAAATCGTTCCGCGTTACCACCGACCTTACGCTGATGGAACTGGTGCATTTCAACCACCCCCTGCTGCGTCAACTTGCGGAACAGGCCCCGGGGACGTACCACCACAGCATGACGCTGGCGAGCCTGGCGGAGACCGCCGCCTCCGCCGTGGGTGCCAACGAGATCCTCTGCCGGGTGGGCGCATATTTTCATGACATCGGGAAAGTGGTGAAACCGACCTATTTCGTGGAAAACCAGAAGGGGAGCCGGAACCGTCACGACAAGCTTGCTCCCCGCATGAGCTCACTCATCATTGCCGCGCATGTCAAGGACGGCATGGCGCTCGCCCGGGAACACCGCCTGCCTGAGGAAGTGATCGAGTTCATCCCCATGCACCACGGCACGACGCGGATGGACTATTTCTACACCAAAGCGATGGACCTGGCGCGCAACGACCCCGATGAGACCAAGATCGATGAAATCAAGGAGCAGGACTATCGGTATCCGGGTCCGAAGCCGCGTACAAAGGAAACCGGGATCCTGATGCTTGCCGACGCGGTCGAGGCCGCTGTCCGCACTATTGAAGATCCCACGCCACAGAGGCTCGAACAGACTATCGAGGAACTCATCAGGAAGCGGTTTGAGGAAGGGGAACTCGATGAATGCCCCCTGACCGTGAAGGACCTGACGAAGATCCGTTCAGCGTTCCTCGGCGTCCTGATAGGGATTTATCACACCCGCGTCAAGTATCCGGAAACCCCGCGCAGGAAGACAACACGGCGTCCCGGAGGCACAGAACCCCCGAGTGACAGGCTCGGATCGGCTCTCAAGGAGGTCGACAGGCAATGAACCGGTACTGGGAGGACTACCTCCATTTCCTTGCGCTCGAAAAGAATGCCTCGCGCAATACCATTGCTTCGTATCGTCTCGACATCGGCCGGTATCTCCGATTTCTGGAGCGCCAGGAGATCAAACAGCCGGACGACATCACCGAGGGGCATGCCGCGGAATTCCTCGGGACGCTCCGGACTGCCGGACTTTCTCCCCGGTCGGTCACCCGATGTATCTCGTCGCTTAACGGGTTCCACAAGTTCCTGGTGGGGGAGGGGATAGCCCTCAAGAACCCGATGGAAGGGATCGACGTCCCAAGGCTCGAGCGATCCCTCCCGGATGTCCTTAGCCAGGCCGAAGTCGAGGCGATACTCAATCAGTTCGACGGGGAACTTGAGCATGCCCCGGAGAGGAAGAAGCGGTTGTTGCTGCGCGACAGTGCAATACTGGAGGTGCTCTACGCGACGGGAATGCGGGTCTCCGAACTGATCATACTGAAACAGAGGGACCTTCTTGAATCCGAAGAAACGGTTCGCGTATTCGGTAAGGGGTCCAGGGAGCGGCTGGTGCCGATCGGCAAGTCCGCCCTCCGCTGGATCGAACGGTACAGGAACGGCTGCCGCAAAGAACTGGAGAAAAAAGGCGAAGGGCAGGATGCTCTTTTTCTCAACGCGCGCGGCAGGCCCATGACGCGCATGGCGATCTGGAAGATCGTTCAGGCGTATACGAAGAAGGCGGGAATCGCCAAGGAAGTGCACCCCCACACGTTCCGCCACTCATTTGCGACGCACCTGCTTGAAGGGGGCGCAGATCTTCGTGCGGTGCAGGAGATGCTCGGCCACTCGGACATCTCCACAACCCAGATCTATACGCATATCGACAGGGAATATCTGAAGGAAGTTCACCGGACGTACCATCCCCGCGGCTGAGACACTATGGAGAGAAGGGAAGAGACTGCCATGCATGCACCGGTCGCCGGAGCTGCGCCGATGCGCGTGGAAGATCTCAGGCGTGAAATCGTCGGGATCGAAACGCGGGTGCCGCTTCTTGACGGTACCGAACGTCCGTACGTTTTTCTGGACAACGCTGCAAGCACCCCCGCGTTGCGGGGCGTGCTTCGCGCCATCGAAGAATTCCTCCCATGGTACTCCGGGGTCCACCGGGGGACGGGCTTCAAATCAGTTCTGACCACCGGTGTGTTCGATGCGGCGCACGATACGGTCGGGAAATTTGCCGGAGCCGATCCGGCCCGGAACACGGTGGTGTTTACGAAGAACACGACAGAATGCGTCAATAAACTGTCCAACCGGTTCCGCTTCCGGCCGGATGACGTCGTCATTACCACAACAATGGAGCATCATTCCAACGACCTCCCCTGGCGAAAGAATGCCCGCGTGATCCACATCGGCATAACATCCGACGGCCGTCCGGACCTCGCCGCCATGAAGGGGGCGATTGCCCGCGAGAAGGGAAGAGTCCGGCTCGTCGCCGTGAGCGGTGCTTCCAATATCACCGGGCTTTGCTCGCCGGTCCGTGACATTGCAGCCTGGGCACACGGAGCCGGAGCGAAGATTTTTGTCGATGCGGCGCAACTTGCCCCCCACAGGCCGATCGACATGCTCCCTGATGACGATCCGGGGCACATCGATTTTCTGGCCCTTTCCGCACACAAGATGTATGCGCCGTTCGGCACGGGTGCCCTCGTCGGGGCGAAAGAGTTCTTCGAGGAAGGGGATCCGGACCAGGTCGGTGGGGGAGTCGTGGATATCGTGACGCTCGATCGCGCCGTCTGGAACCGCCCGCCCCACAAGGAGGAAGCCGGAAGCCCGAACGTCATCGGCGGGGTGGCGCTGGCGGCGGCGGTTCGCGTGCTTAGCTCAGTCGGCATGGACGCGATCGCCGCACACGAGCAGGAGCTCCTCGCATACGGGTACGCGAAATTGAAGAAGATAAACAGGATCGTACTGTACGGACCGACCGATCACCTGGAGGAAAAGGTCGGGGTCATGGCGTTCAACATCGAGGGGATGCACCACTCTCTCGTCGCGGCCATACTCAGCGTCGAAGGGGGAATCGGCGTGCGGGATGGCTGTTTCTGCGCCCATCCGTATGTCAAAGAACTCTTGCACGTGGGTGCGGAGGAGGACCGGGTCTTCACGGCGGAAGTGCTTTCCGGCAACAAGTCGCACATGCCGGGGATGGTCCGCGCAAGCCTCGGCTGCTACAACACGCGGGAGGACATCGACGCGCTGGCGGAAATGCTGGAGCGTGTCGTGAAGGGGGCCTACAGAGGCACATACGATCAGGATCCGGCCACGGGCGCCTTTCACGCCCGGGGGTATGACGTCGATTTCGCCCGCTACTGTTCCCTCGCCTCTCAGCCCACCCCCGGGCGGGTTCACTCGGAGGCTTCATGATCGAGCAGCTGCCGGTGATACCGATACTTCTCTTTTCCGTGATCATCCACGAGGTCGCGCACGGGCGGATGGCGCTGAAGCTCGGAGACCCCACGGCAAGGGATCTGGGAAGGCTGACGCTCAACCCTATTCCCCATATCGACCTCATCGGGTCGGTGATTGTCCCGCTCGTGTCGCTCGCGGCGACGGGGCACGTCTTCATCGCCTGGGCGAAACCCGTTCCCGTGAACCCGATGAATTTTCGCAACCCCCGGCGCGACAGCGTCCTCGTCTCCGCGGTGGGACCGGTTTCCAATTTTCTCCTTGCGCTTGTATGCGCCTTCGCGGTAATCGCCACGGCAATGGCGCGCGCGGCATTTATGGACTCCGCCCCCGGACTCCCGGCCCAGGTCATACAGTTTCTTCTGACGATGTTCTATGGAGGGATGTATATCAACGTCGTTCTCGCGGTGTTCAACCTGATACCGCTTCCTCCTCTTGACGGTTCACACATACTCGCTGCGATGCTTCCTCCCCGGGCAGCAGTGGCCTACATGCGTATCGGGTTCTTCGGGGTTCTCGTTGTGCTCTTCGCGATGAGGATGCCGTTCGTGGGCAACGCGTTCAGGGACGTGATCGACGGCGCCTTCACCCCCTACCGGGCGTTCGTCGACTTGTTTCTCAGGTAGGCGAGCAGGTCCGCCGCTGACGGCGGTGAGGTGATAAGACTCTCACAATGGCCGGCTACTGATGCAGGAATTCTCGTACAGGAACACGACACTGACGGCGGAGTCAGTCCCACTGCGCGCTGTCGCGGAAGAATTCGGCACCCCGCTCTATGTGTACAGCAAACGCTCGGTCCTCGATCACTGCCGCAACATCGAGAGTGCCTTCGAGGGGCACCCGCACATGTCGTTTTACGCCGTCAAGGCGAACGCCAACAGGACGCTCCTTCGCCTGATCGGTGAGGAAGGGTTCGGAGCGGATGTCGGTTCCGTCGGAGAACTCCACGTCGCGCTTGCGGCGGGGATTCATGCGGCCAAGATCACGTTCAGCGGGGTCGGGAAACGGGAGGACGAAATGACGGCCGCTCTCAGGGCGGGCATCCATGCGTTCAACGTCGAATCGACGGAGGAGATCGAAGTTCTCAACGGGATCGCGGGGCGCGAGAAGAAGAAGGCGCGCATACTTCTCCGCGTCAATCTGGATATCGACGCCGGGGGGCACGTCTATGTCTCCACCAGCCTGAAACAGAACAAGTTCGGCATCCCGGCCAGGCAGTCCGCCGAAGTTCTCCGCTGGGCCAAGGGATTGCCGCACATCGAGGTGCGCGGAATACACAGCCATATCGGTTCGCAGATCACAAAGGCGGAGACGTTCCTGCGGGCCGCGGAAGCCCTCGTCAGCCTCCTGCGCGAGCTGAGCGGCGCCGGGATTCCTCTGACGGACCTCGATTTCGGAGGAGGGTTCGGCGTGCAGTACCGCGGGTACATCACGCACCCGCAGATTCCCGTCGAGGAACCGGAAGAACTCAATCTCTCCGCGGCGACGCTCATCAGGACTGTCACACCTCTGCTGCGCGAGACCAACTGCCGGCTCTCCATACAGCCGGGACGCTCCGTCATTGCGCACGCGGGAGTGCTTCTCGTGAAGGTGCTGTACAGGAAACTGAGCGACGACAAGCTGTTTATCGTTGTGGACGGGGGGATGAACGACCTGATCAGGCCGAGCCTCTACAACGCCTATCACCAGATTGTGCCCCTCGAGCTTTTTGGCCGGGAACACGAGAGTGCGGATATCGTCGGGCCGCTCTGCGAGTCGGGCGACTTCTTCGCGCTCGACAGGCGGATCCCCCGTGTCGAGCGGGGCGAGTACCTGGCGCTCATGTGCGCGGGGGCATACGGGTACGTTCTCTCCTCGAACTACAACGCCCGTCCGCGTCCCGCGGAGGTTCTTGTTGACGGGAGCACGCGGACGCTGATCCGGCGCCGCGAAACCATCGAACACCTCAACGAAGGATAACAGGGTGAAGGAATACGCCGTGGCTGTGGTCGGGGCAACCGGCCTTGTTGGAAGGAAGATGTCACAGGTCCTCGAGGAACACAGGTTCCCCGTGAGGGAAATCCGGTTGCTGGCCTCTGCGCGGTCTGCCGGGAGGACCGTGACATTCGCGCAGAAGGATGTGCCGGTCCGCGAGCTTACCCCCGGTTCGTTCGTCGGCGTCGACATAGCGCTCTTTTCCGCGGGTGCCACCGTGAGCAGGGAGTACGCACCGCACGCCGTCAGGGCGGGGACACTCGTGGTCGACAACAGCAGCGCGTTCCGGCTCGATCCGGGCGTCCCGCTCGTCGTCCCCGAGGTGAACCGTGCCGACATTTTCAAGCACCGGGGCATCGTGGCCAACCCCAATTGCTCCACCATTCAGATGGTGGTCGCGCTCAAGCCGCTTCATGACCTGTGGAAAATCCGCCGGATCGTCGTCTCCACGTACCAGTCCGTGACCGGGGCGGGGAAGAAAGGGCTCACCCAGCTCGAGGATGAGATCGCAGAGCGGCCCGCCGGCGAAAAGAAATTCCCCCACCAGATCGCGTTCAACGTGCTGCCGCAGGTGGATGTGTTTCTTGACGACGGCTCCTCGAAAGAGGAGTACAAGATGGTGGAGGAAACGAAGAAGATCCTGGGGGACGATACCATCAGGGTCACCGCGACGTGCGTCCGCGTCCCTGTCTGGGGGGGGCACAGCGAATCGGTCAACGTTGAGTTCGAAAGGCCCTGCGACGTCGCGACGGCCCGTGCGGCCCTTGCCGCGGCCCCCGGAGTGATTGTCCGCGACGATCCGGGACGCTCGGAGTACCCCATGCCCGTCGATGTCTGGGACACGGATCCGGTCTACGTCGGACGCATCAGGCGTGACCCGACGGTCCCGAGCGGACTCAATCTCTGGATCGTTGCCGACAACCTCCGCAAGGGGGCGGCGACGAACGCCGTGCAGATTGCCGAAGAGTGGATCAAAGGCCAATGACCATCGACCGGGTGCCGGTATGAAGCTCTCCAGGATTGCATGTTCCCTCGCGCTGAGTGCCGCGCTGGCGGCGCTTCTTCCGGCGTGCCTCCTGATCCGGACGACGGAGCACAGGATCAAGCTGAACAAGAACGGGAGCGGGGAGGCGATGATGCGCCTTATCGATATACGCTCCGATGCCCCCACCGACTCGATGCTGGCGCGCGATTATTCCGTCATGATGGCATCGATCCAGAAAGAGGGGGTAACGGAGTTTGAGCGGGGAGGGAGGAAGGTACTCTCGAAGCAATTCTATGCCGGGGGCGACACGCTGAGCGCCGAGATCAACTACACGTTCCCCAACCTCGACCAGGTTGAGGGACTCAAAATCAAAGGCGACGAGATGTTTGTCGTTGTCTACGAAGGGCGGGAAATCGTCAGGACGAACGGTAAAGTCAGATCGTGGGTCCGCGGTTCGCAGCGTATCGTCTGGCCCCGTGATGCGAAACGGCTGATGTACCAGATACGCGAAACGGCCCTGCCGAAAGGTGTGTCACTCGCCCCGCTGTACCTGAAGTACGGGTTCACCCCACCGGAAGGAGGACAATAACATGGCGGATTCCACCGCTCAGAACAGGCAGGCAGTGACGGCGGCGATCCTCGATGCATGCCACCGCCTCTGTGCGAAAGGCTTTGTCTCTGCAACCGACGGGAATGTCAGCGCCAGGCTTCCCAACGGCAACGTACTCACGACAAGGACCGGCATCAACAAGGGGATGGTCACGGCGCAGGACCTTGTGGAGATCACACAGGGAGGCGAGGTCGTTGCGGGGCGTTCGCGGCCATCCACCGAGACAGGGATGCACCAGTTCATCTATCGTGAGAGGCCGGACGTGGCAGCAGTGGTTCACGCGCATCCCCCGTATGCGACCGGATTTGCCACGGCCCGCCAGCCCCTGGAAGGGTGCCTGTATCCGGAAGTGATCGTCGGGTTCGGCGCGATCCCCCTGGCCGAGTATGCCACACCCTCAACCTCCGAGGTCGCGGACTCCCTCCGCCCGTATGTCCGGTCCGCCGACGCGATACTCCTGACCAACCACGGGGTGGTCACCTATGGCACAGATGTCTATGACGCGTACTATAAGATGGAAAAGGTGGAGCATTCCGCCCAGATCACGTTTATCGCCCGCATGCTCGGGGGTGAAAAAAGGCTCAGCGCCGGAGAACTCGACAGGCTCCGTCACGTGAGCGTACAGAGCTACGGGAAAGACTTCTCCGGAAAAGTCTCGTGCGCGGTCGCCGGCGTTGAGGATGAAATGTCCGATAGTGAAATCCGGAAGTACATCGAGAAGCGCCTCGCCTCGATGGGAGTCATCCGATGACACGCAGACTCCGGGTCGGGATCATCTTCGGCGGTCGTTCCGGGGAACACGAAGTGTCCCTGGTCTCCGCCACCTCGGTCATGAGCGCCCTGGACAGTGAAAAGTATGAGGTGGTCCCCATCGGCATCACGCCGGACGGACGCTGGATCAGTTCCTCGCAGGCGCTCGGGATGCTGAAGGAAAAAGCCCCTCTGGACCAGGAGCAGGAAAAATTCCTCGTTCCCGAACCACACCGGCGGGCACTCGTCTCGGTGGAGGGGAACGGCGGCGGATCCATGCCCCTGGATGTGGTCTTCCCGCTGGTGCACGGCACGTACGGGGAGGACGGCACGCTCCAGGGGTTGCTCGAGCTCGCGAACATCCCGTATGTGGGCGCCGGCGTGCTTGCCTCCGCGGTCGGGATGGACAAGATCATCCAGAAAATGGTATTTGCAGACGCCGGACTTCCGGTGGTAAGGTACTGCTGGTGTTACAGCGCCGAATGCAGGGAGCATCCGTCAAAGGTCGCTCGCATGGTGGAGCGGGAATTGCGTTATCCCGTGTTCGTGAAACCCGCGAACACCGGGTCCAGCGTCGGGATCTCCAAGGTCCATGGCCGCAGGGAGCTGGGGGCGGCCCTCGCGCTTGCGACGGAGTTCGACAGGAAAGTGATCATAGAGCAGGCCGTCGGGAACGCACGCGAGATCGAATGCAGCGTCCTGGGCAACGACGCGCCGGAGGCCTCCGTACCGGGAGAGATCATCCCCTCGAACGAGTTCTACGACTATGACGCAAAGTATGTCGACGGGAAATCGACGACGGTTATCCCGGCACGGCTTCAGGCGCACATCGTGCGGAAGATCAGGGAGATCGCCGTTCGTGCGTACACAGCCATCGATTGTGCGGGGATGGCGCGCGTGGACTTCTTTGTCACAAAGGGGAAGGCAAAGGTCTACATCAACGAGGTCAATACCATCCCCGGGTTCACCGCGATCAGCATGTACCCGAAAATGTGGGAAGCGGCGGGACTGTCATTCTCCGATCTTCTCGACAGGCTTATCCGGCTGGCGATCCAGCGGCACGGCGAGATGAATGCGCGGCGTACCTCCTACTCGCCGGCGAGGGACTGGTACAGGTCATAAAGGTGCATGCACAATGGACAACCTCTTCTACAGGAAAAACAGGGGCCGGCCGGACCTCCGCGCGTTCGTCAGGAAAATGCTGAGGAACAGGCGCCTGATGCTGGTCCTTATCATCGGTCTCCCCCTGGCCGGCTTTGTGGTATTCGGAAACCACGGCATACTCCACCGCATCCGGCTGCAGCAGAAGAAAACGGATCTCGAAATGCAGATCCGCGCGGGCGAGGCCCAGCGGAAATCGCTCGAGCAGGAATCAAAAAGGCTCGATTCCGACAGGACCGAAATCGAAAAAGTGGCGCGTGAAAAGCACCACATGGCGCGTGAGGGAGAGCAGGTGTACAGGGTAGCCCCGGCGAAATAGCACCTTTGAGTCCCATGGATCTCTTCGCCTCACCCCCGGCGCCCGATGCGTCCCCGCTTGCCGAGCGGGTACGGCCTTCCACGCTCGACGGGTTTGTAGGGCAGGAACACCTCCTCGGCGAGGGGAAGCCGCTCCGCGTGCTGATCGAGAACGATACGATCGCGTCGATGATCTTCTGGGGTCCTCCCGGGACCGGAAAGACGACGCTGGCGCGGATCATCGCCGGGCACACAAAAGCGGAGTTTTTCCAGCTCAACGCGGTCTCCTCCGGCGTGAAGGATGTCCGCGAGGTTATCGAACGTGCGCAAACGAACCGCACCCGGTTCGGCCGGGGGACCGTGCTCTTCATCGACGAAATCCACCGGTTCAACAAGGCACAGCAGGATGCGCTCCTGCACAGCGTCGAAGACGGCGTCATCACGCTGATCGGCGCAACCACGGAAAACCCCTCCTTCGAAGTCATTTCCCCGCTTCTTTCGCGCACCCGACTCTATACGCTCGAGCCGCTCACGGACGGGCATCTCAACCGGATCATCGACCGGGCGCTCGCAGAAGACCCGGTCCTGAAGGGGAATGCCGTTGCGGTAGAGGATCGTGACGATCTCATACTCCTCTCGGGGGGTGACGCACGGATGATGCTGAACGGACTCGAGACCGCCATCCGCCTTGCGCCGGCGCGGCCGGACGGGGGGAAGACCGTCACGAAAAAGGAGATCGAAGAAGCGTTCCAGAGGAAATACGTCCGGTATGACAAGGGGGGGGAAGAGCATTACAACATCATCTCCGCATTCATCAAGAGCGTGCGCGGGAGCGACCCGGACGCCGCCGTCTACTGGATGGCAAGAATGCTCGAGGGGGGAGAGGACCCGAAGTTCATCGCCCGGAGGATGATTGTCCTTGCATCCGAAGACATCGGCAACGCCGCTCCCTACGCGCTGACTCTCGCGACCTCCTGCTTCACCGCAGTTGACTACATCGGCATGCCCGAGGCGAGGATCGTCCTCTCCCAGACGGCGGCATACCTTTCGTCCTGCCCCAAGAGCAATGCGGCGGTTGCCGCTATCGGCGCGGCGATCGACGATGTCCGCAGCCTGCCTGATGCGCCGGTACCCCTTCATCTCCGGAACGCCCCTACGAAGATGATGAAGGACCTGGGCTACGGCGCGGAATACAAATACAGCCACGAGTTCGACCGTAATTTCGTCGAACAGCAGTACCTTCCTGATCCCCTGAAGGAGAAGGTCTATTACGCCCCCACGGACAACGGAGAGGAGAAGAACATCCGGGCGAGGCTCAACAGCTGGTGGAAGAAAAAACAGCGATGAGCCGGAATCCCTCACATGCCCTCCTTCTGGCGACAGCGACCGTCCTCCTCTTCCCGCCGCACGTCCACGCACAGGCCCGCAGGGCGCAGGATGCGGTGAAGAACGCCCGGGGGGACTCCTCTGCCGTGCATGATACATCCGCCGTCCGGAAAGACTCGCTCAAAGCCGCCGGGTCCACTTCGGGGATAGATTCCGTCGTGACGTACCTGGCCAACGACTCGGTCCGGTATGACCTCAAGTCCAGGACCATGTTTATGTTCGGCAAGAGCGACATCAGGTACAGAGACCTTGCCATGAAAGCCGAGAACATCGACATCAACTGGACCACATCGCTCCTGAACGCGCAGGGGGTCGTCGACACTTCGGACACGACGGGGAAGAGGATCAGGGGGCTCCCCGAGCTCGCCGACGGTGCGGAAATGTACCATGGCCAGACCATAGTGTATAATTTCAGGACGAAGAAGGGGAAAATAGACCTCGGCAGGACGGAGATGGAAAAGTCGCTCTACTACGGCGATGAAATCAAGAAAATCGAGAACGATGTCCTCTTCGTGGAGGACGGGAAGTTCACAACGTGCGATCTGGAGCACCCCCATTATTACTTCGGCAGCCCCGAGATGAAGGTCATGGTCAAGGATAAGATCGTGGCCCGGCCGGTGTACCTGTATATCGCCGATGTCCCCGTCTTTGCCCTCCCGTTCGGGATATTCCCCAGCGAGCGGGGACGCCGCTCCGGCATCATCGGACCGGCGTTCGGCGAGAGCACGCGGGGGAGATACCTGACGCACCTCGGCTATTACTGGGCGATGACGGATTACACGGATGTCGCGTTCAAAGCGGATGGATATTCCGGGGGGAGCTACACGCTCTACGGAGATTTCAACTACGCGCTCCGGTACTACTTCAGGGGGGGAATCGATGCCTCGTTCGGCAAGGTCATCTCGGGGGAGAGAACCGATCCCGGCTACAGCCAGACACAGGTGTTCAACGTTCACTGGCTCCACGGCCAGGATTTCGACCCGACGGCGCACCTGACGGTGGACTTCACGTTCACGAGCGGGTCGTATTACCAGAACACAAGCTTCAACCTCGCCCAGCTTCTTTTGCAGAACGTCGTATCGAACGCGACCTTCACGAAATCATGGGACGAAGCCCGGAACAGCATGACCGTCAACATCTCACGGGATCAGAACCTGACGACGGGACAGACAAGCACCGTTTTGCCGGATGTGAGTTTCAACCGGGCCCAGACGTTCCCTTTCAGGTCCACGGAGAAAGGGATGAGCACGAGTGCTCTGAAATGGTATGAGCTGATTTCGTTCAGCTACGGGGGTGAGTTCAAGGACCTCCAGAGCAAGACGATCAACACGACGCAGCCCGATTCAGGGGGGTTCAGCTTCGACGACCGGCGCGGCGTGCAGCATCAGTTCCTCCTCAACATGTCTCCGAAACTCGGGTACGTCACCCTCACCCCCTTTTTCAACTACACCGAAAAATGGTATGACAAGCAGACCAATATCACGGTCGACCCCGCAACGAACGACTTTCTCAATCACGACGTCCGCTCCGTCAAAGCCGTCCGGTACTACAACCTGGGCCTTTCGGCCGGCACGAAATTCTTTGGCATATTTCAGCCAAATATATTCGGAATTAAGGGGATACGCCACCAGGTGACCCCGTCCCTGTCGTACACGTATGCACCGGATTTCGCCGCAGACAAGTACGGGTACTACGGGACGTACACCGACACGAACAGGGTGCTTCACAAATACGGCCTGTACGACAGGGAGGTGTTCGGGGGGGCCCCCGCAGGGACGCAGCAATCGTTATCGCTCGGCGTGGGAAACGTCTTCGAGATGAAGACGGTCTCCACCGATACCTCCGGACAGGACAACAAGTTCCAGCTCCTGAACCTGAACGCCGGAATCTCGTACAACTTTGCCGCGGACAGCCTGCGGTTCAGCGAACTGGCGCTTGATTACAGGACAAATATCGGACAGTACCTCTCCATCGGGGGGAGCAGCAGGTACAACCTGTACAAGTTCGTCCGTGATACGGGGAGTGTCCCGAGCGGGAGGCGCATCAACAGGTTCCTCATCAACACCGACGGCCGGCTGGGGGATCTGACCGGTTTCACGTTCAGCATCGGCACCCGGTTGAGCGGCGAAAAGAAAAAGACGACTGCGGGGCCGATACTCTCCCCGGGGGACTCTCTTACCAGGATACAGAAGAGGGGATACGTGGGGCTGTACGACCAGGAAGCGCCCGACTTCAGCATCCCCTGGAACCTGGATCTCAACTGGAACTACAATCTGCAGAAGGAGGATCCCCTCTTCCCGTCGAAAGGTTCGGGAATCTCCGCATCCCTGGGGTTCAACCTGACCGATCTATGGAAGATCACCGCGACGACAAGCTATGACCTGATCAACAGGGTCTTCACCGCGCCGCAGCTCACCGTGTACCGCGACCTGCACTGCTGGGAGCTGAATTTCAACTGGATCCCGACGGGGCCGTACAGGAACTTCCATGTCGAGATTCGTCTCAAGGCTCCGCAGCTCCAGGACGTGAAGATCACAAAACAGGGTGGTCTCAGGGGCATCGAATGATATCTTCATCACAAAGCGCAGGAGTATCCCATGACAATCCGTCTCTTCAGTCTTCTTCTTGTTGCCGTCACACTCGCCGCATGCTCCGGCGGCGCCTCCGATCTCTCTGTGGTGGAAAAATCCATCCAGCACGATGTCAACGCAAGCACCGCCGGCGGGATCGGTGAAGTACCATCATCGGGATCGATCTACTGGGTGGAGGGGAAGGTGAAAAACAGCGGCACAGCCGACATCAATAACGTCACGATAGCGTTCAGGGTGACGGACGGAGCATCGAGGCTTGTGCTCTCTGCGGATGTTCCGGCGGTACCCGCGGGGAAGAGCGTCGATTTCAGGACGCCGGTCCAGGTGTCCCGCACCGGGCTCAGATTGGTCGAGGAAGACCCCGCGATAACCGTCGGCCGCTGATCAGGCCGACTGCTTCCGTTCCTCGTAGCTGTAAAGAGGTTCCTTCTTCTTCACGATCACGTCCTTCGTGATCGTGCACGAGGCGACGTTTCGTTTCTCCGGAAGCGCATACATGATGTCGAGGAACACCTCCTCGATGATCGAGCGGAGCGCGCGTGCTCCGGTTCCCCTTTCGATCGCCTTCTGCACGACGGCCTTTAGCGCATTCTCCTCGAACACGAGCTCGACACCTTCCATCCGGAAGAGCTTCTTGTACTGCTTGACGATGGCGTTCTTCGGGCCCGTCAGGATGCTCAGCAGCGCGTCCTCTCCCAGCGAGTGGAGCGCCGAGACCAGGGGCACGCGTCCCACGAATTCCGGGATCATGCCGTACTTGACGAGGTCCTCGGGCTGGACGAGGGGGAGCACCTGGTCGATCACGCCGTCCTTTTTTCCCTTGATCTCGGCGCCGAACCCCACGGGATTCTGGTTCACCCGGCGGCCGATGATCTTGTCGAGTCCCTCGAAGGCGCCGCCGCAGATGAACAGAATGTTGCGCGTGTTGATGTTGATAAGGCTCTGCTCGGGGTGCTTGCGCCCTCCCTTGGGTGGCACGCCGGCGATCGTCCCCTCGAGTATCTTCAAAAGCGCCTGCTGTACACCCTCACCGGAGACGTCGCGGGTGATCGACGCACTTTCGCTCTTCCGGGCGATCTTGTCGATCTCATCGATGTAGACGATCCCCCGCTCCGCCTTCTCCACGTTGTACTCGGCGTTCTGAAGGAGATGCACCAGGATCGTCTCGACGTCGTCTCCCACGTAGCCCGCTTCGGTAAGCGTCGTGGCGTCGGCGATGGCAAACGGCACATCGAGTATCCGCGCCAGCGTCTGTGCCAGGAGGGTCTTTCCCGTCCCGGTCGGGCCGATCAGAAGGATGTTCGTTTTTTCGATTTCCACGTCATCCCCATCGTACACGGGGTCCCGGGCGTCGATCCGCTTGTAATGGTTGTACACCGCCACGGCCAGGGTTTTCTTGGCATGCTCCTGGCCGATGACGTAGTCGTCGAGCGCCTCCTTGATCCGCGTTGGCGTCAGCGTCCCGCGCGGACCCTTCCGCGGGCTGAACACGGACATGCTGTTCCGGATGATATCCACGGAGCTGGAAACGCAGATATCGCAGATGTACACTTCGGGTCCGGCGATAATACTCTGGACCTCCTCCGGGGAGCGGCCGCAAAATGAGCAGTGTATCTGGTCGCCGGTTTTGAGTTTCTGAGCCATGAGCGTGGGCTCCGGAAGTTACTTTTTCTCTCGTTCCTTTTTTGTGTAGACGGTGTCGATGAGTCCGTAGGCCTTCGCTTCTTCCGACGACATGTACCGGTCGCGGTCCGTGTCCCTTTCGATGACCTCCAGAGGCTGACCGGTGTGGTGCGCCAGAATCTCGTTGAGCCGTTTCTTGGTGCGGAGTATCTCCTCNNCTGGTGGATCATGATGCGCGAATTCGGCAGGCCGGAACGCTTCCCCTTCGCCCCGCCGGTCAGGAGCACCGCTCCCATGCTTGCGGCAAGGCCGATGCAGATTGTCGAGACATCGGGGCGGATATACTGCATCGTGTCGTAGATCGCGAGTCCGGAGGAAACGCTTCCGCCGGGACTGTTGATGTACAGGTTGATGTCCTTGTCGGGGTCTTCCGATTCGAGGAACAGGAGCTGTGCTATGACAAGGCTGGCGATGGTATCGTCGACCGGCGTGCCGATGAAGACGATCCGTTCCTTCAGAAGGCGGGAAAAGATGTCATACGCCCGCTCACCGCGTCCCGTTTGTTCCACCACCATCGGGACGAGCTGGTTATACGTCTTCACATCTCGCATGGGAGCCCTTCGTCTGTTATGATTGCCGGGGACTGTCCTCGATGACCTTTTCAGTGACCTTCGCATTTGACCGGAGAAACGCCATGAGCTTGTCCGAGAGTATGCGGTTCGCTGCGCTGCTGGATTTCCTGTAATACTCGAGCAGGCGCTCCTTCTCAAGGCCGATCTTCACTGCCTCGCTCTCCGCCATGGCTTCGATCTCCGCGTCGCTCACCGTGATCTTCTCCTCCTCGGCGATTCGGCCGCTCAGCAGCAGCCACTGTGCCTGCCATGTGGCGGAAGCGCGGTTCTCGTCCCGGAATTTCTGTTCGTCGAACCCTTTCGCCAGTTTCCGGTCCCGCGACCGGGTGCGGACGTCCTCGACGTACGAGTCGAGAAGGCCCGCCACGATGGATTCGGGGATGGGGAAAGGATGGGCCTCGACGAGCGACTTTGCAATATTGTCATTCAGCCTGGCCGCTGATTCCTCTTCCCAGTACCGTTCGATATCGCCCCTCAGGTTTTTCCGGAACTCGTCGACGGAACTGGCCTTTCCCCCCGTGATTTTCTTGACGAGCTCTTCGTCGAACGGCGGGAGTATCACCCGTTCAATCCGGGTGACCGTCATCGCGATGTGCACGCTGTGGGAGTGCTCGCCGTGCCGTGATTCAAATTTCGTCCTGTACGTCTCCCCTTGTGCGGCCCCCGCAAGGGCATCGCAGATCTCCCGGGCAAGGGTCTCATCCGAGAGGTCGAACCGCGCCCCCGCGGTCTTCTTGCCGATCAGGGGCGTCCCCGTCTCGTCCAGTTCCTGCACATCCGCGGTGACGACGTGGCCGGTGTCGGTCACGGTCTCCGCGTCGGCAGTCGAGCTGTTCGCGCGACGGATCTTCTGGATCTCGGACTCGACTTCCGCTTCGGTGACGATATGGATCGGCTTCTCAACCTTGATCCCCCTGTAGGAACCGAGCGTGATGTCGGGCTTTACCTCGTACTTGATCTTGAAGTGAAAATGCTCTCCCCGCTTGAAATCGATATCCACAATTGCCGGTTGCCCGACGGGGTGGATATTCTTTTCTTCCATCGCTTTGCGGTAGAAGTCGCTGGCGATGTCGTCAAGGGCGTCCTGCTCGATGGCCTCTCCGTAAAGCTGCTTGATCATCGGCATCGGGACTCTCCCTTTCCGAAACCCCTTGATCTCGACCTTCGGACGGTACTTTTCATAGGCCCGTTCGAACATCGGCTGGATCTCATCCTGCGAGAGCTGAATATCCGCTTCCTGCTGGACGGATGAAACATTGTTGATCGAAACCTGCACCTTCTGGACCCTTCCTGAAAAGAATGAATGGCCGCGGCCACAGGCGTCCTAACACGACGCGGTGGCAATCCGTTCCGTTACAGCGGAAAAGTGGGTAGAGGGGGACTTGAACCCCCACGGATTGCTCCATTGGATCCTAAGTCCAACGCGTCTGCCAATTCCGCCATCTACCCGTTCTGGGCGTCCTTGCACGGCATGAAGATTGCAAACTTCAAAATACGTTTTTCCGGAGGGAACTTCAAGACACAGATGCAGGGAAAGAATCCCGTATTCGAGGCGAAGGAGGGGTGGGAAGGGGTATCCTGGTGCAGGGGGTAGGAAGCGCGCTCTTCAGGAAATCGGTCAGGAAACAGGCCAGGAGATCGGTCAGGAAATGGGTCAGGAAATTGGAATGAGAAGGCGGATCGTCGTCCCCTTATTTACCACGGACTCAATTTCCAGCTTGCCATGGTGGTCATCGACGATCTTTTTGACGATTGCCAGCCCGAGCCCGGTGCCATGGCGTTTGCCGTAGGTGAAGAAGGGCTCGAGGATCCTGGACCGAATCTCATCGGGTATGCCGCAGCCGGTGTCCGTAAATCCGATCGAAAGCGTACCGTCAATCTTCTCCGTACGGATAGTCAGCGTCCCGCCGTCCTTCATTGCGTCGGCGGCATTCCCGGCCAGGTTGTAGAACACGCGGACCATTTTCTCGACGTCCATCGTGCACTCCCCGGAGTATCGGAAATCGCGCACGACGGTGACATTCCGCTTGACAAGATCCTTTTCGATGAATGAGAGCGCCCCCTCCATGACGTCTTCGAGGTTCATCGTCTCGAGGTGGATATCGCTTACACCGCGGGAGAAATCAAGGATCTCCTGCGTCATGTTGACGAACCGGTCGACCTGCCGTATCATCTCCTCGGCGAGCTGCGCCGATTCCGCATCCCCGGTCTTCTTCTTGATCACCTGCGCGTACATGCGCAGCGTTCCCATCGGATTCTTGATGTCGTGGATGATGGTGCTCGCCATCTTCCCCACGGCGGAGAGCCGCTCGCTCTGGACCATGTCGCGGGCGAGCCGGGCGTTCTCCAGGGCGATCGAGGCGTGGACGGAGAGGGCGTCGATAAACGACTCGTCCTGGCTGAGGAACGGTCCCTCCCGCTTGTTCAGGAACTGGAAGACGCCGAAAATCTTCCCCTCCTTGTCCCTCATCGGCATGCAGAGGACGTTGTGGGTCTTGTAGCCGCTCTTCTTGTCGATCTCCGGGTTGAAACGGGGGTCCTTGTACGCGTCGGTGATGTTGACCACCTCGCCGGTCTTGGCCACGTAGCCCGCGAGTCCCTTCCCGACCGGGAGGCGGATCTCGACGATGTTGTTCCCCTGAGCGACCCTTGACCAGAGCTCGCCTGTCGTCGTGTCGAGCATGTAGAGCGTTCCCCGGTCCGCGTTGATGCTGCGCGAGGCGGTTTCCAGAATCAGCCCGAGAAGCTTGTCGATCTCGATCGCCGAATTGACACTCTTGCTCGCCTCGATAAGCATGTTGAGGCGGTCGACCTGCTCCCTTGTGGCGAGAGCGCTCCGGTCCAGTTCCAGCATGAACGTCTGGTCCATGGTGCGGAGCCTGATCGCCATATTCGTCAGGAGGTTGAACGTGAACTCGGTGCTTTTTTGCGAGAGGCGCCGGATCTCCTTCTGGCTGAGAAGCACCGCGGCACACTCGTCCATCGCCTCGGCCCTGGCAGAGCGGGGCATCCCGTCGACGACCGAGAGTTCGCCGAAGAAGTCCCCTTCATGCAGTATCCCCAGTAGCGACTCCACACCGAATTTTGTATATTTATTGATGCGAACCCGCCCGCGCGTAAGGCAGTACACTTCTCGTCCGCGCGACGATTCATCGAAAATGATGTCGCCCGCCGCGAAACGGCGCTCGTGGGCGCCCGCTACGGCGGAGCGGATGATCTTCGGGTTCACGCCGGTGAAAAGGATGTTTCGGCTGAGGAGATCGAAAACCGGTTCGCGGGCGGCGCGGGGTTTCCGGGAGACTGATGCGGGCCGTTTGCGCCTGGGCGCTGCGGTTGATTTCTTCTTTGGTTTCGGCTTCGGCATGGTTGGATCCTATAGTAGGGAAAAAGGGACCCATAGTCAAGATTGAAGGTTCACGCGATGTCGGGCGATATCGTCCTGCAGACGGTCAATCTGGGGAAGAAATACGGCGATCGTTGGGCCGTTCAGGGGCTGAACCTCTCGGTGTTCCGCGGAGAAATATTCGGCTTCCTGGGACCGAACGGAGCAGGAAAGAGCACCACAATCCGCATGCTTCTCTCGCTGATCGCCCCGAGCACCGGATCGGTGGAACTCTTCGGACTCCCGCTCCGCGAGAACAGGGGGACGGTCCTTGCCCGCGTGGGGGGACTTGTCGAACGGGCAGATTTCTATCTTTACCTCTCCGCCCGCCGTAACCTTGAAATTGTCGCGGATCTGAACGGGGGGGTCTCTTCATCTGCGATCGACGAAGTACTGGAGACCGTCGGCCTTGCCGAACGCGCAGGAGACAGGGTCAAGTCATATTCCCACGGCATGAAACAGAGGCTCGGTCTCGCTGCCGCCCTTCTGGGCTCGCCGGAACTGGTCGTGCTCGATGAACCGACGAGCGGGCTCGATCCGCACGGCATCAAGGAAGTGCGGGATTTGATCGCCCGCCTCGCCGCCGAGCGGAAGGTCACCGTCTTCCTTTCCTCCCATCTCCTTTCCGAGATCGAACATCTGGCCACGAGCATGGCCATCATCAACAACGGTTCTCTTGTCGTCCAGGGGAGTGTGAACGAATTGCTCGGTGCCGGGACAGGGACCGTGCACGTCATCGCGGTCCCCGCCGGACGGGCGCTGGAAATCATCCGTTCCCTCCCGTACGTAGAGGGGGCGACACTCGAGCAGGAGGGGATCCGGGTGAAAATTCCCGCGGCGCATGCCGGCTCGATGAACGCCGAACTTGTCCGCGCCGGGATAGAAGTCCGGGCGCTCGTTCCCGAGCGCTCGCTCGAAGAGTACTTTCTGTCCATCACGGGAGAGGTGCCCGGGCTATGATGCGGGTGATCATCGGCAATGAGATTCTCAAAACATTTCGAAAGTGGCGGACGTACATCGGGTTCATCGCCGTGGGGGTGGTCGTCCCGCTCGTCGAATTCGGGCTCAAAGCGGAGGGAGGGTCGCTCGTCCGGAACATGACGCGCGGGCTTGGGGAGGACTTCCTCATCGTCGGAAACCTGTTCAACGCCTACTTCATCACATACTTCATCATGAACAGTCTCTGGGTCCACGTCCCCTTCCTGATAAGCCTCGTTGCAGGCGATCAGCTTGCGGGAGAGGCGACCGGAGGCACATTCCGGCTCATGCTCATCCATCCCCCGTCGCGGAGCCGCATCCTTGCGGCAAAATACGCGACAACCCTCCTGTACACGTTTTCGCTCGTCGCATTTCTCGCCCTGCTCGCCCTCGGGCTGGGTCTGGCTCTCTTCGGGACGGGAGACCTGATCGTCCCCGGCAGGACGCTGACAATCATTCCCCGGGGGGACGTGCCATGGCGTCTTGCCCTTACCTTCGGCCTGGGCATCTGGAGCATGTGGTGCGTGGCGTCTCTCGCGTTCCTGTTTTCCTCCCTCGTCGAGAATGCCATCGGCCCCATCATCGGGACGATGGCGGTGATCATCGTCTTCCTTGTCGTCAGCTCCACGCCGATCTCCCTCTTCACGGCGGTCCGCCCGTACCTGTTCACCACGTACTTCAATGTCTGGCAGAAAGTGATGGAACAGCCGGTTCCCTGGAGTGAGATCGTCACACACACCGCCTACCTGGGGCTCTTCAGCATTGGTTTTTACATTGCAGCTTGGTATATTTTCGTCACCAAAGACGTGCTGAGCTGATTCTCCTCCTTGCCATCTCACCAATCGGGAAGCGCCATGGACATCCAGAAAATCCAGAAGGCACTCAGGGACAAACGCATCGACGGCTGGCTGCTGTGTGATTTTCGCAACCGGGACTATCTCGCCTATCGTGTGGTCGGCCTCAATTTCGAAAAAATGACGAGCCGCCGGTGGTACTACTATATCCCGGCAAAGGGGGAACCGAGGAAACTCGTCTCCGCGGTGGAGCGGATGCGTCTCGACTCGCTCCCGGGGAAGCGGATGGTCTACCTCTCCTGGCAGGACCTCCACAGCTCGCTCAGGAAGATGATGGGCCCGAAGAAGAAGATTGCGATGCAGTATTCCCCGAAGAACAACGTGCCGTACGTCTCCATGGTTGACGGCGGCACGATCGAGCTTCTGAAAAGCCTCGGGTACAAAATCGTTTCCTCGGCCGATCTCGTCCAGATGTTCGTCTCCGTGATTCCGGAAGAGGGCTACCGGACACACATCGAGGCGGGGCGCCTCATGGACCGCATCCGTGCACAGGCGTTTGACCAGATCCGGAACGCGGTCCGGAACAACACCGGTGCGACCGAGTACGACATACAGCAGTTCATGATGAAACGCTTCAAGGAAGAGGGCCTGACGACGTACGATCCTCCCATGGTGGGGGTGAACGATCATCCGGCCGATCCCCACTTCGATACCTTGAAAGAAGGAGCCCGTCAGTTCAAGCCGGGGGACACGGTGCTTATCGACATGTGGGCGAAGAAGGACGTTCCGGGGGGGATTTACTACGACATCACGTGGGTGGGCTACATCGGCGCGACGCCTCCCGCGAAGTATGTGAAGATATTCGCAGCCGTGAAGGCGGGGCGCGACGCCGCCGTGAAATTTGTCCAGGAAAAGTTCGCAAAAGGCGAGACCTGTTACGGATGGCAGGTGGACGACGCATGCCGCAACGTGATAAAGAAAGCTGGATTCGGCAAGTACTTCCTCCACCGTACCGGACACTCGATCACGGAGGAGACGCACGGCAACGGCGTCAACATCGACAATCTGGAGACGAAAGACGAGCGGGCGCTCCTGCCGGGGTGCTGCTTCTCCATCGAGCCCGGGATCTACCTTGAAGGGGAGATGGCGGTCCGGACGGAGATCAACATGTTCATACGACACGACGGTGTCCCGGAGGTGACGGGGGAAGTCCAGCAGGACCTCGTGCTCCTCTGACCGGCCCTCCTCACCGTACCCACAAAGAAGAAACAGGATTCCCGTGTCCTTTGCACAGCGACTGAGGGCCACGTACGAGACGTTCCATCCCACGTTCTGGGTGGCAAACGGGATGGAGCTTTTCGAGCGCCTCGCCTATTACGGCCAGCAGATAGTGTTCATGATCTACCTGCGGAACAATCTCGGGTTCTCCGAGGCGCAGGCAGGGACGCTCTCCGGGATATTCGGCGGTCTGATTTACCTCATGCCGATACTCGCCGGCACGCTGGCGGACAAGTGGGGGTTCCGGCGGGCATTCAACCTGGCATTCACGATCCTTGCCCTCGGCTATTTCGCAATCGGCACGATGGGGATGGGCGCGTTCTCCGGCATATACGGAGGTACGGTTCCGTACCCGCTCCTGGTGGCGTTTCTCGTGCTGACGGCGTTCGGGGGCTCGTTCATCAAACCCTCGGTGCTGGGGACGGTGGCGGTCACAACGACCGAACAGACGAAATCGCTCGGCTTTGCTGTCTACTACTGGCTTGTGAACGCGGGCGCGATGATCGGACCCACGATCGCCTACCTCGTCCGCGACTGGTTCGGGAACGAGTACGTCTACATGGTATCGTCCGCGAGCTGCCTGGCGATGCTGCTTGTAAACATCTTCCTGTACAAGGAGGTGCGGAGCGCAAGGACAGAGGTGGTGGAGTCGATGGGGAAGAAGATCACCAACCTCTTCGTCGTCCTTGCCAATTTCCGTTTCATGATATTCCTCCTGATATATTCCCTCTACTGGATCATATTCTGGCAGGAATTCATCATCGTCCCGTATTACATCACCGACTACATCAACAAACAGGCTCCCTATGAAATAGTCCAGTCCTGGGCGGGGGCCGGGGCGATCATCCTCTTTCAGATCCCGATCAACCGGCTCACGAAGAATATCCCCACGCGCAAGGCGATCCTGATCGGATTTGCCGTTTCCTCGCTTATCTGGGTTATCATCGGCATCTCTCCGAGCATCCCCACGATAGCGGCCGGCATCGTCGCATTCGCGATCGGCGAAATGATCCAGGCTCCCCGGTATTATGAATACATCTCGACGATAGCTCCCCCCGGGCAGCAGGGGCTCTTCCAGGGATACGCATTCCTGCCGATCGCCATCGCCCGGTTTGTCGGCGACCCGCTGGGAGGGTGGCTGTACCAGACGTCGAAGGCCATGGGGAAGCCCCACTACGTCTGGTTGGCGCTGATCGCCATCGGGGTTCTCGCCACACTCCTGATGCTCGCGTATAATAAATTCCTCGCGCCCGAAGACCAGCCGGGGGTGGCACCGTGAAGACCGGGAGGCTCCGCCAGCGCATCATGCCCCGCGTCATGGCCCTCTCGGTCGCTGCCGCCGTGGCGGTCGCCCGCGGAGGAGATTCCGCCGGAGAGACGATACTCCACAATATCGAAGCCCGGCTCGCCCCGGTGCACGATTACACTGTCACGCTCGACGTTGTGGCCGACATCGAGCGGTTGAACGTCCCGCCGATGCACGCCACAATGTACTTCAAGCAGCCGGACAAGGTCCACATCGACGCAGAGGGGTTTGCGATGCTCCCGAGGGAAGGGCTTCAGCCGAACGTCGGGAAACTTCTGGCAAAATATGCGGTGGCGGGAGTCGGCAAAGATACGCTGGACGGTGTCCCGGTCAGGAAGGTCATGCTGCAGGCGAAATCCGACAGGAGTTTTCCCCGGAGCCTGGCCGTCTATGTCAATACGCAGCGGTGGACCACGGAGCGGATCGTCACCTCCGGCGGCGCCGACCGGCTGGTGACGATCTCCTTCAGCTACGTGCAGGTCCAAGGGATCTGGCTCCCCGACGGGATGAGAGCGGCATTCGCCCTCGCCCCCGCCGACCCGACCGAGACCGATTCCTCCGCGGGGCCCCTTCGCCCTCCTCAGAAGCCGCGCAATGGCACCGTCACCGTCCGCTACAGCAACTACCGTCTGAACACCGGCCTCAGCGACGACATATTCAAAAAAGAGACACTCTCCCGTTAGCCGCTATTTTGCGTCCCCGAAATCCTTCCCTTCCTGGAGCAGCTTTTCGTATTCCTCCTTGTATTGCCTCACCGCATGGAAGAGTGCCTCGGCGATTTTCTGTTGCCCGCTGTCGCTCCTGAGCAGCCGCTCGTCCTCGCGGTTTGACAGGTAGGCGGATTCGACAAGGACATTGGGCATTGCCGCCCCGACAAGCACGAGGAACCCCGCCTGCTTCACGCCCCGGTTCGGAATGCCGGTGCGCGACTCTATCTCCTTCTGCGCGAGGTCGGCGAATACTTCGCTTGCCTTGACATGTGCGCTCTGCGCCATCGCCACGAGGATGAAGTTCTCTTCCGTCAGCTGCTGGTATTTCGCTGCGTACCCCTGCTCCATTTCAATCACTGAATTCTCACGCTCCGCGATGGCGATTGCCTCCTCCGTGCGGCCGGGGCGGAGGAGATAGACCTCAAACCCGCGGGTCTTGCTCGGTTTCCGCGGCAGCGAATTGCAATGCACGCTGATAAAGAGTTTCCCCCCCGCTTCGTTGGCAATCCTCCCCCTCCTGTCGAGCTCGATGAACCGGTCGTCTTTGCGGGTGTAGACGACGTCGACGCCCTTCAGGTTCTCCTCGATCAGCTCCCCGAGCTTCAGCACGATGCCGAGCGCGACGGTTTTTTCCTTCACCCCTGTTACGCCGATCGTCCCCGGGTCGTATCCACCATGACCCGCATCGAGCACGATCACGTCGAGTTTCCACTTGTTCCGTTCCGTGTCCAGATGCAGCGGGCTTTCACGTTCTCTCCTCGGAGGGGGGGGAGATAGGGCAACGGAGCTGCGTTCCCGTTCTTCCGGCTGTCCGGATGCGCTCCCGGCGGGGGATCCGGCGTCAACCTCCTGTTTCGCCGGGGGGAGAACGGTCGACCGTTGCGGGGTCTCTGGTTCGTTGTCCGGGACCGCCGCTTTCACTGATCTCCCTGCATGCAGCGTGTCCTGTTTGTGCACCGTCGCCGGGGGGGAAAACGTTTCGCGTTCTCTCTTCGGCATGGATCGGGTCTCCGGCCCGGGCGCGTTCTCCTCCGCGCCCGGCGTGCGGATGAGGAGAAGGAGGTCGTTGGATTCGCCGTCGTTCATGATCTCGGAGGCCGCAATTTTTCCCGAGAGCCTGAACGTCAGTTGTACGGACGTGGGGGATTGGATGGCGATGATCTGTTTCACGAGCCCGGCGGGTCTGACGGAATTGATGGTCGCGATATCCGCCCGCGCGTCCCCCACGGTGACGTACAGCCACCCGTCGGCGCGAACCCAGTTCTCGTAGTCGCTCAGTTTCTTGGTCGCGGCGATGCGGATCAGCATCCCGTTGCTCTTCACTTCGAGACGGACCGTGGAAATGTCGAACGCGGGGACCGCGGCCTGCGTCCCTATCCCCAGCACCCCCGTCCACTGGTTATACGAGGCATTCACACCGAAGACGGGGCGCAGCAGGGGGAGGAACGACGCAAGCGGGACGAAATAGGAATTGGCGGCGAACACGACCTTTGCGGGGAGCTGGTACACGCTCTGGCGCCCCGCGCCGTCGGTCACGATGATGAAGGGGTTCCCGCCTGCGACCTTGAGTCGCAGGGGAAGACGCTTGATCTCGAATTTCTGACTCTCCCGGCTTTCATACGTCGCGAGCGAGAATATCTGGGCGAGATCGTTCAGCGATACATAGACCATGCCGGAGCGCCTGAAAGCGCCGATCACGGTGCTCCGCGAGGAGTCCCCCGCGAATTCGACGCGGACGGCGTTGTCCTCGGCCCGGGAGCCCTCCCGGGGGTAGATAACGAGCGCAAGGAGCGCCGCCCCGTATGTGAACCTCCGCGGAGAGCGCATTAACGGTAATTCGTAAACTGCACGGCGAACTTCAGTTCCGCGTCGCGGATCAATTTCATCACGGACTGAAGATCGTCTTTCACCTTGCCGCTCACCCGGATCTGGTCGTCCATGATCTGGGCCTGCACCTTCAGTTTGGTCTCTTTGATCATCTTCACGATAAGCCTGGCGTTCTCCTTGTCGATCCCCACCCGCAGCCCGATCGCCTGGCGGACCGTCCCTCCCGCCGCCGGTTCCGGGGGACCGTAATCAAGGGCCTTCAGGGGGACCCCGCGCTTTATCATCTTGTTTTGCAGTATGTCGACGACGGCTTTCAGCTTGAAATCGTCGTCGGAGACAACGGCGATCTTCTTCTCTTTCAGGTCGAGATCGATCGAGCTCTTCGAGCCCTTGAAATCATACCGCTGGGCGATCTCCTTGCGCGCCTGGTTGATCGCGTTGTCGGTTTCCTGGAGGTCGACCTCCGACACGATATCGAACGAAAATGCCTCTGCCATGCTGTCTCCTTTAGGAGAATTTGACGTGCAGGAGCGCGTGCACGAAGATCTTGAACAGCTCCCAGCGCGGGTGGCGTCCCTCGAGGACATACTCCTGATGGACTTCCCGCTGTGATGCGCTGTCGCGCGTGATGATCTGGACCGACAGTGGATGCATGGTCAGCTCCAGGTTTCGGTGATACGCTTTGTGATCTTCAGGTTTCTCTTCCCCAGCTCTTCGATTAACGCGTCTCCCGGAACACATTGTTCCGGGGGCTTCACACCGCGCTCACGAATCGTTCCGTGCGCGAGCATCTGGGCGGTGATGGACGTCGGGAAGGCTGTCGCACGCATCATCGCCGTGATCGAGGCGCTCTCGTCATAGTAATCGACGAACTCGTAGGCAAGGACCTTTTCCGCCCCCTGATGCGTGCCGGTGATCGTCGCCCGCGCGAGCACGACGTCCTTGTCGCCGAAATCGAGTTTCTTTCCCAGCAGGTCGGCAAAGAACTCCCGGTTGGTTTTCACGCTTCCCCCCACCATCATGGGCTCCCTGGTGGCAAACCCGAGATCGATGAGCGTTTTAAATTTCTCGCAGTGTCCGCGGTAGCGTATCGTCTTGTAATCGAGGGTCTGTACTTTTCCCGCGAACAGCTCCGGGAGCGTGGAAAGCCCCCCCGAGGTTGCGAACGCCTCCAGTTTTCCGAAAGGCTCGGGGAATTCGATCTCCTCGAGTCCCGACATCGAGTCGATATGTTTCAACTCCCCGTCCTGGATCACGAGAGCTTGTTCCACGTACTCGTTGATCAGCCCCTCGACCGAGAAGACGATCTGGTAATTCAAGGGAGGGCGCGGGTGCCGGGGCAATCCCCCCACGCGGAGCCGGATGGAGTCCAGCGTATCGAACCCCTTGCTTGCGGTGACCGCCAGTATGTTAATGAGCCCGGGAGCCAGGCCGCTGTTGGGAATCACGGTCACCCCTTTTGTGCGTGCCTCCTCGTCGAGTGCCAGCTGTTTCTCCACGACATCATTATTCCCCCCGAGGTCGCACACATGCACACCCGCCTGGAGGGCGGCCCGCGTCACCTGGAGGTTCACGGAATAGGTCACGGCGCTTATGACCGCGTCGCACCCCTTCATCGCCTCGACAAGGTCCCGGTTGCTGTTCACGTCGAGCCTGACCGGATGGACATTGGACCCGATTGCGCCGGCAGAGCGCTTAGCCGTCTGTACGTTGATGTCGGCAAGGATCACCTGGTTGTCGGGGCTGCTCCTGGCGAGGTCGTACGCCGCGGCCGATCCCATCATCCCGGCTCCAAGAACAAGATACTTCATGTCACTCCTTTCGCATCACTGGCTGCTTTATTTCAGTATCTTCCCCGTCTCCCTGCTCCAGAACAACAGGTCGAGTTCGTCCATCGGTATCCCGACTTCCTCCGCAAAGCGCCGGAACTTCCCTTCGATCGTCCTGTAGCGCGCCGGGGTCAACGATTTCGGGAGCGCACGTATGATCCGGTGCCGGCGGAGGTTCTTCAAAATGTGCCTGTCGAGTATGGCCAGGTCCCGGTACCCGATGTTCCGGAGGAAATGGGACGCTTCCTTCCATCCCAGACCCTTCACATTCCGCACGAACCACGCCCGCATCTCAGGCGGGGAGCTTCCTTCGCCGAGGGCGGCAAGTATGCCCGGAAGAGTTTTCTTCGCCTCGATCAGGTGCCTCGCTTTCGTGTTGTGAAAGCGAATGTAGTGTTCCTTCCCGGCGAGGATCTCCGATGGATCGATATCGGACCACAGAAAACCGGCCTCCTTCAAATGCTCCACTACCCTTGCGGCATTGACGGCGCTTGATTGCGGCGTCAGCAGGCAATAGACAAGCTCGTAGAAATACTCCTCCTGCGGCACACACGTGAAATCTTGCAGCCGTGCACGTATCCCCGGTCGCCTCCCGGCATAGTCCCGGCGGAGGTCATCGACTTCACGGTACGGCGTTTCCCGCTTCACGCCAGCACCACGCGCGAGCCCGGCAGAGTCCTTCCCCGCCGCACCCGGACGAGTCCGTCCCGCTCCAGGCCCGCCAGGAGGCTCTCCAGCCAGGGGACGTCGTGCCGGGAGAACTCCGGACGGATCTCTCTCCCGAGCACTTCCGTCCTGAAACCGCCTTTTTTTCTCCGCAGGGCCTCGACGATGCGACCCCTGTAAATCCTGTTGGGCACGCCGTGCAATCCCGGCTCGGACTTCCGTGTCCCACGCGCGGCCTGCGTCATCCCCTCTCGTGAAGCGCAGATCCCTCCGAGCGGGCACCTGCTGCACGAAGGGAGTCGCCCGGTACATATCGTGGCGCCGATATCCATTAATGCCTGGTTCCAATCATACACACCGCGCCGGGGAAGTATCCTCTCTGCCGTGCGCCAGATCTCTGCTTCGCTTTTCATATCCGCCGTTGAGGACATGCGCCATAGCACGCGCGAGAGAAGCCGCCGTATGTTCACATCGACAACCGGTACCGGCAGACCGTGGACCGACGAGAGTATCGCATGCGCCGTGTACCTCCCGATTCCCGGGAGCTCCAGGAGCGATGCCGCGTCGGACGGAATCTTCATCCCCCGTTCGACGAGCACTGAGGCGAGCGCGTGCAGCCGGACCGCCCTGTTGTTGTACCCCATCCCGCGCCACGCCAGCACCACTTCCCGCTGCCGCGCCAGGGCCAGCGAACGCATTGATGGAAAACGGCGGAGGAACCGGGGGTATATGTCGAGGACCCTGCTGACCTGCGTCTGTTGCAGCATGATCTCCGACAGTATGATCCTGTACGGATCGGACTCGCCCCGCCACGGCAGAGAGCGTCCGTGCCGGCGGTACCATTGGCGCACTGGAGAGATGATGCTACGGTCGCGACTTCTCATCTCTCAGGAAGATCTCGACGGCTTCACGGTTCCCCTCAAGCATGTCCAGCCGGGCAAGTTCGGCAAATGTCACCCAGCGGATCTCTTCAAATGCGCGGTTCGCGGGCTTTCCCGCGTACCGATCGACAACAAAATAGAATACCCGGAAGGAACCATCTCTCTCCGGGTCGGCCACTCCGTCCTTGTACACCCACTCCTGCCGGTGAATTTCCGCCCCGGGGGTCGCCTCGATCCCCAGCTCTTCGCGAAGTTCCCGTTGGAGCGCTCCGGCCGGGGACTCTCCCGCTTCCACCTTCCCACCCGGGAATTCCCACTTCAGAGGATACACGGCATTTCGCTTGCGTTGGCATGCAAGCACCATTCCGTCATCCCTGATTATGCCGACCGCCACTTCCTTCATTGCTGAAAGATACGAAAATTGAGGGAAAATCGAAACCTGAGCCCTCACGGCGCCACAATCCCTGCGAGCGGAAGAAAGAACCCTCTTAATTGGATTCGAGAGGATTCGGCGGATTGCCACAATTGTGGATATATATGCATTGAGGAATGCCTTTCATAGTACCGGAACACGCGGATGGAATTCAAGAGGGACATAATCGGAGAATACACGGGGTCTTTTGCCCCCTCGGTCGGAGGGAACACGCTTGTCGTGCGGAACAGAACGAGGATTTATGAGAGCGAGAAGGGGCACCTCTCCTACGTCATCACCGAGCAGGTCACCGATCAGCACCGGCGCCTGACCCGCAGGGAGACGTACGTTGGACTGGTGACGGAACAGGCTCCATCAGAGGAAGACGGAATTTTTCATCTTCACCTCAGTCCGCTCGACAAGCCCTACAGGGGGGGGAATGATCTCAGGTGCAATTTTCTCTTCAGCGAGGATTTCAATTCATATTTCCTTGTGTTCGACTGGAAGGAAGGCCTGGGAAGAATTCAGTTTCGTCTGAAGAAAGCCTCGCAAAACGGTTCAGGGAGGCGGAGGAAACAGGTGTAGCTCTCCTTCACCACGGTCCCCACCCCGGGCACTCCACGCGAATGACGTTCCAGGCTATCCCGGATCGCTTCATGCGGACCGTGGCCACCCCCGAAGCAGAGAGGGAACGGAGGGTCCCGGCCTCGAGCCCCGTCCAGGAGATTGCGAACCGCACGCTGGCATATCCCCGCTCAACGGTACATCCTCTCTCCGTTACATCGGAACCCGTGAAGACCGCGATCCCTGCAACGAACGTGTCAATCGAACGCCGCATCTCCTCGCGCGTGACGGGCCTCCCCGAGGGACTGTAGAGTTCCTCCCTGTCTGACCTCTGCATGCACCCTTGCGTGTCCCTTCCGAAGAGCGCATAAAGAAAATGCCCCGCAAACATAGTCGCGCACGCCTCCTCATCGGGGTGGAAATCCTCGTACACGAAGCTGTGCGTCATTCCCGCGATCCGAACGTCGTCGATTTCCATGTCAAAAAGTTCTTCGACGATGAACCTGTAAGCCTCGGCAGGGGGAACGGTCCGGTCGAAGTGGACAGCGATTGCGTTTGCTCCGAGGTGATCGATCAATCTGCGGAGTTCCCCCGGGATTTGCCGGGGGGGGAGTGATGAGGGGGGAGTGAAGCGCGGGTTCCCGGCATAGGAACGGACGGTCGTCTTTCCGACTCCCTGGAACTGCCTTTCGAACTCTTCTACGGTGTCAAGCCACTCGCCTATGATCTCGGGGGGAGCATCCGATTCGCTGAAGGAAAACCGGGCTCCGTATTTCTCCTCCAGATTCTTCCGCTTCTGTTCGTTCAGCGCGCGTTGTATGCGGTCCTGCGTGTCGTCCGGCATTTCCGTCTCTCCGCTGTTGGTAATGATCGCTTCGGAGCCGATGGAGTCGCCGGGGGGGGGTCAGGTCCGGACGTAGTCTACGAATTCAAATTCCGGGTGGCGTTCGCGTGCCGCTTCTCTGAACACGGTGCCGAGCAGGTGCTCGTAGGGGGGAAAAAACGCGTCCGCCTCCACGTTCCGGTCGACAAGCGTCAGATAGAGTTCGTCGGCGCGGTCGATGAGCTGCGCGTACACATTCCCTCCCCCGATCACAAACACTCTCTCCGCAGACGCAAGTGCCCGGAGCGATTCCTCAATCGAAGCGTATGACTCGATCCCCGGCACGGGAGAGGAGCTCAGCACAACATTTCTCCTCCCCGGGAGGGGTCGTCCGAGCGATTCCCATGTCCTCCTACCCATCAGGACGGCATGGCCCGTTGTCAGACGCTTAAATCGCTTCAAATCCTCCGGAATGTGCCACGGGAGCTTCCCATCCTTGCCGATGGCGCGGCGGTGATCCAGAGCCGCGATAATAGCCAATTTCACACCGCCACCTGGAATTTGATCGGCTCATAAGATTTATACCCGACCAGCGTAAAATTTTCGAACCTTAATTCGTCTATGGGTACGTCGTCAATTTTCACGGAGGGGAGAGGTTTCGGTGTGCGCGTGAGCTGTTCCCGGAGCCCCTCGATATGGTTCACGTAGATATGCGCGTCGACGATCGTATGGCTGAATATTCCCGGCGTCAGTCCGGCCTCGTGTGCCAGTATCTGTGTCAGGAGCGCGTACGCGGCGAGGTTGAACGGTATCCCCAGGGCGATATCCCCGGAACGCTGTGTGAGGTGGCAGCAGAGTCTCTCCTGCTGGACGTTGAACGTGAACGTGTAGTGGCATGGGGGGAGCCTGCTCTCCAGCGCGTTCCCGGGTTCCCAGGCCGTCACGACCATCCGGCGGGAGTTCGGATCGGTCTTCAGGAGCTCGATCACACGAGAGATCTGGTCCACCTCCACCACTTCATACTTCCCCGTGGAGGGATTGATCTGTGCGCTCGGAAACCGGCGCCAGTAGCGCCCGTACGCGGTTTCCAGATTCCCATTTTCGTCCGCCCACGCGTTCCAGATCTTTGTGTGCTTCATCAGGTTCCGGATGTGGTCCTCGCCGGAGAGGTACCAGAGGACCTCATAGAGCATGGCGTCGAAGTTCACCTTCTTTGTCGTCAGCAGGGGATACCCCTTCGCCAGATCGACCTTGTAATGTTCGGCGAAGCAGGATATCGAATCCACCCCCGTCCGGTTCTTCTTCATCGTGCCGTTGGTCAGCACCCGTTCGACAAGATCCAGATACTCCCGCATGCCATTCCCCGTGTCGATGATCCCCCGCGCTCCGGAGGTTCCCCCAAAGTAGCAACGCACCCGCCGAAAAGCAATTCTGCGGCCCGCCGCTTGAGCCCTCCGCTCGACATCGAGACCCATGAGCGCCGTCCTCCCTGCGCCGTTCTCTCCCGGGAGCCCGAAAAATCTCCCCCTGTTTCACCGAGAGGGAGAACCGTCGAGTGCCCTGACCGGGGCGCGCCGACGTCACCTGGTAGATCTTGAGCAGGTTCTCAGCTTCAATGGCGGCATCAGTCGGGCTCATGGGTTGCAACAGAGCAAGGAAGGAAAAATGAAGAGAAACTGTACGATGAAATCCACGGAATATCAAGAAAACAGGGATCTCCGGGGCTCTCGCGGCACTCTTTTCCATGGTTTGGCCGTAACAAACAGCAGGCCAAAACGTAACACTATGAAAGAGAAGGTCATACTGAAACGCGAAAGCGACATTGTCATGAACCCGAAAAAATACTTCTGGCCGGGATGGGTGGGGTGTCTCTTTTTGGCATCTGCGGTGGTAACCGCCGCCGGCGAAAAACAGATCGTCTCTCTCAAAGACCTGAGCGAGACGCAGGTCAAGTGCGCCGGGTTCCAGATTCAACAGGAAGCAATTGTTCATATCAAGGCGGTGGGCGCAGGGGGCGAAAACAAGTGGTCATATCGGAACGGCGATCGCGGCGGGGACTTGACCGCGTATCCCTGGATCATTGACGCCGATACGCGCAACGTGGTCTGGGAGATGACCGTCGATAACTCCTCGAAATGGAAGGATGAAAGGAGTTTCGACGGAACGGTGACGCTCCCGGCCGGTTCCTACGAAGTGTATATCGCCGCCGCAACGTTTTCCATCAACACCGCATTCACCCACATCTCGATGACCGTCGACCACCGGAAGAATCCGCTCTTCGGCGACGTGCGGGAAGAAAAGAAGAATTTCTTCCACTGGCTTTCCGGCTGGTGGTCCGACGACTTCATGAAGTCGTGGGACAAACGGTCCCGGACATGGGGGATCGATCTCCTTGTCGATGAATCCGTCGTCGTCTCGTCGTTCAATCCCCCCAAAGCCCGCGACAATGTGGTGATCAAGGCGACGGGTCTCGGTGAAAACGAGGTTATCCGGAAGTCGTTCTCGCTCGGCGAAGCCGCAACGCTGTTCATCTACGCACTGGGGGAAGGGGACAAGGAGAATCAGCTCTCGGACCACGGCTGGATCGTGAACACGGCCGACAGAAAACGCGTATGGGAGATGCAGCTTCGCAACTGCACGTACGCCGGAGGAGCGGAAAAGAACATCCGCTACGTCAACTCGGTCACACTTCCGAAAGGCGACTACACTCTCTACTATGTAACGGACGGAAGCCACTCGAGCGTCTGCTGGAACGCGAACCCCCCGTATGATCCGCTCAGCTGGGGGATCACGGTGTCCGCCGACCACGAAAAAGAACGGAAGAACTTCAGGGCGATCCCGAACGAGGATGACCGGAATGTCGTCGTGAGCCTCATCCATCCCAAGAACAGCGACTACCTGTCGGAGGGATTCACGCTGAAGAAGGACGCCCGCATCCGCATCTACGCGATCGGCGAGAGGGACAATTCACGCCGCTCGATGGCGGACTACGGGACGATCCTCGACGCAAAGACGCGCGAGAAGGTCTGGACGATGGACGTCGATAGGACGTCGCACGCCGGGGGCGCGTCAAAGAACCAGTATATCGATGAGATCGTCACCCTCCCCCGGGGAAACTACATCGTGACGTACACGACGGACGATTCGCACGCGTACGACGACTGGAATTCGGATCCTCCGTATGACAAGGAACACTACGGGATCACGGTGATGGGTGTCGGGGAAAAATGGGATCCTTCGATTGTCGGCAAGTACACCGAAGAGCGGAACAGGAACATCATCGCCCAGATCGCACGTCCCGGCAACAGCGTCGATGCATCAAAACCGTTCACCATCGACAAGACCACGCGCGTCCGTGTCTATGCGATCGGGGAGGGGATGGGCAGGGAGATGGACGACTACGGCTGGATAGAGGATGCACGGACGGGCACGGTGGTATGGGAAATGACGTACCGGATGACATTTCACGCCGGGGGCGACCGGAAAAACCGGATGGTGAACACCACCATCATACTCGATCACGGGAGTTACCGGCTCCGGTTCAAGAGCGACGATTCACACTCGTTCGGAGACTGGAACGCGGATCCTCCCGATGATCAGCAGTACTGGGGAATCACGCTCTACCGGGATGATGCGCCCCCCGCTCCGGGAGGTCCCGCCGCCCCGATGCCGCCGGCGACTCCCGAACCTCCGGACGATCCCGATAATTGAGACCGGATCAGTATCCGTACTTCTCCCGCCGTGAGGCTCCTCCACAATCCCGGAGAGAGCCCTTCCAGCGACAGGTCCCCGATCCTGGTCCGGATGAGCCTCAGCGTGGGATGACCCACTGCCGCTGTCATTTTCCTCACCTGCCTGTTCCGCCCCTCCGTCAGCCTCAGCTCGAGCCATGCGGTCGGCACCGATTTTCTGAAGCGGATGGGAACCGGCCGCGGCGGGAAGTCCGGTTCGCGGCCGAGGAGCGTCACCTCCGCATCCCTCGTCCTCTTCCCCTCGATGGTCACCCCGTGCCTGAGCCTCTCGAGCGCGGCAATTCCCGGTATTCGCTCCACCTGCACGACGTATGTGCGCGGGTGCATGAAGCGGGGCTCCGTGATTCCTCGTTTGATCCGGTTGTCATCCGTCAGCACCAGGAGCCCTTCGCTCTCCGCATCGAGCCGTCCCGCCGGGTAGACCGTGTCCGGGAACGGGCCGCAATCGGCGAGCGTCTTCCACTCTCCCTCGCGGGTAAACTGTGAAAGCACGCCGAAGGGCTTATAGAGGAGTATGACTGTTGCCGGCATGGCGGGAAGATAAAGAGATCCAGCCACAGAAGCGACACGCGAGTGTTGACTCTCGGTCGGGTTCCCTTGACTTTTCCTCGGTACATTTGTATCCTGAAAAGCATAGCCCGCCGGTGGGCGGGAGGCGGTCCGGCGTGCTCCGTTCTTGCTGCTCATGCGGCGCTGTGTGCGCGAAAACCTGTTCGCGGGACGCTTCAGCAGGGCTTCTCCCTCCTCCAGAATCTCCCCCCTCCCGCGCACAGTCGCCAGGATCATGAAATTTTTCCACAATCCGGAACTGAATGACCCTTTCGGTACGATGTTGTGTTCTTCTCCTTGCCATCTCCCTCCCCCTGAACGCCCGTGCACAGCAGTTCAGGGTTGACACGCTTGCCCGGGGGCCCGCGATACAGCTCCCGTCTGCCATCGCGTTCATACCGGGATCGGTTGACAGGTTCTTCTTCGCCGAGCGAAGCAGCGGACGGGTGCGTCTGTATGACGGTTCGGTACGCCCCGGTTCGTTCCTGACGGTTCCCGTGGAGGACGAGAATGAACAGGGACTTCTCGGCGTTGCGGTACATCCCCTCTATCCTGATTCCCCTTTCGTGTACGTGTTCTACGTCCGGGCGATCGACCGGGCCGGCATTCTCGAGCGCTACCGTGACCAGGGTGGCGAAGGTGTTTCACCGCAGTTGCTCCTGTTTATTGCACGCCGCGATGACGCCACGCAGAATAACGGGGGAGCGCTCCGGTTCGGTCCGGACGGAAAGCTCTATGTCGCGGTCGGAGATCACGCGGCCAAACCGTCGAATGCGCAGGATACGCTGGGGGGAAGAAATCTCCGCGGTAAGATTCTGCGCCTGAACCCGGACGGGACGGTCCCCGCCGACAATCCCTTCCCCGGGAGGTATTTCTGGTCCTTTGGCCTTCGCGACCCTTCAGGCCTCGGGTTCGATCCGAAGAGCGGGCGGCTGTACGTCACCGAAGGGGGGGCGACTCTCACCAACGACGTGATCGCCATCTCACGCGGGGCAAACCTCGGATGGCCGGGACGCCACAAGAGCGCGCCCGAGGCAGAACATCTCCCGGTGATCCTCTACAGCACGGGACACGGCGATCAACCCGACCTCACGGGGATCGCCGTCTACCGGGGGGATTTTTTTCCGAGGCTTAACGGGAAAATCCTTTTTGCGGGAAACGCAGACCCGACGCTTTGGGTGGGCACGCTGAACAGCGCCGGGGATTCACTCGCCGCCTCGCCGATGTACCGCTCCAACACGGGCTTTTCGGATGTTCAGGTCGGCCCGGACGGCTGCATTTACCTGGCGAACGGTCCCTACCGGGGAAGCAGGATTGTCCGGCTCTCCCCCCTTCCGCCGCAGTTTGTTTCGGAGGCTCCGTTGAACGCCGTCCTCGGAGAGCAGTACATCTACACGCCGGCGTTTTACGGCACCCCCCCGGTCCTGGATATTCTGAGCGGCCCCCGTGGGATGGTCATCGACTCGACGGACTGGAGCATTCACTGGGTCCCGACAAAACTCGAAGCGCTCGAAGGGAAACAAACAGTCATTCTCCGCGCGCGCAATGGCGCCGGCTCGGCCGATCTGCGGTTCACGCTCGCAGTTCAGAATGTCAACGAGCCCCCGTCCCCCTTCGCGCTCACGTCCCCTCCCGACGGAAGCGAACGTCGGTTCCTCGGCGAGGACCCCTATCTGACATTCAGCTGGTCGCCGGCGCGCGACCCGGATCTGGACACCGTCCGATACACGCTTCAGATCGACACCGTTGCCACGTTCAGCAGCCCTTTTCACTTGAACATCGACGCAGGGACCTCCAACTCTCTTCGCATTCCGCTCCCTCAGGCAAGCAACGCCTATTTCTGGCGGGTGGCTGCCACAGATGGTAAAAGTGTGACGCTCTCCGTCCCCCGGCTGTCCCGCATCGAAGTGGTCTTCTCAAAATTCCTTGGCCGTGAACGAGCCCGGCACGTCGAGCCCGTCCCCGAACAGAGTCTGCCCGCATCGTTCAACCAGGTCAATCCGGAGCCGAGCATCAGATACTCGGTGCCGCGCGACGGTTATGTGCGCCTCACCGTCTTCAACCTGCTCGGACAGGAAGTTGCCCGTCTGTACGACGGGATACAGCAGGCGGGGACGTACGACGTGGGGATCGCAAACGTGAATCTTCCCAGCGGGATTTATTTCTACCGCCTCATCGTGCCCGGTTTCGCAGAAACCAAGAAGATGGTGGTCTCCAGGTAAGCGTCACCTGCTCCGGCGTATGATCACGATGGTCTTGTCGTCTGAGTAATCTATCAGCCTGTTGTGCACCTGCACATCTTCGATGATCAACTCACAGATCGCCTTTGGTGATTTCGACTTGAATTCCTTCAGTTTGGCGATCAACCGCTCTTCTCCGTACATTTCCCGTTTCTCGTTCGACGCCTCGACGATGCCGTCGGTGTAGAGCATCATGATGTCGCCGCGACGCATGATCGTGAATTCGGTCCGGTACTTCTCCTCGGGGAAAGGGCCGATGATCTGTCCCGTCGCTCCCAGTTCCTCGGTCTGCCCGGTTGCCGCGTGGAGGACAATCGGGAAACAATGTCCTGCGTTCACGTACGTCACGAGTCCATTGTTCGAGTCGGCGAACTCGGCAAAGACCATCGAGATAAAATGCTCGGTGGTGAATGTCTTGTTGACAAGCCGGTTCAGCCGTCCGATCAGCGTGCTTATCTTCGTCTGGAACTCGACCCCCATCCGTATGGCACCGGAAACGTACAGGGCCTGTGCAGCGGCCGAGAGCCCCTTGCTTGCCGCATCTCCGATCACCACGGCCAGGCGGTCTTTGTCGTCGGAGGCCTGCAGGTAGTCGAAGAAGTCCCCACCCACGATCCGTTCGGAGAGCGAAATGCCGTAGAGGTCGTAGTTGCTGAACTTAAGCTCGTGAACCGGGAGAATGCTCCGCTGGATCTCCCGAGCCTTGTCCAGGTCACGTTCAAGATCCTTCGCCTTTCTCTCGCTCCTCCGGTTGCGGAGTGCGGACGTAAGCGCGCTGCCGATGATATTGAGGGCATAGGTCATGTCCTCCTTGAGATAATCCGCGTTGATGGCAAGGACGTACTGGTACAGGTTGTACCCCTTCCAGAGGACCTTCTCGCCGATCCCCGTTGCCGAGTAATGGGTGATCCCTTTCTGGCGGAGATAGCGATTTGTCTCGGTCCCGACAACCGTTCCTTTCTTGTCGAGCTGTCCGAACAGCGGATAATCCAGAACCCGGATCCGGAAGTTCTTCCGTATTTCCTCGATCTCGCCGTACTGCCGGAGCAGACGGTACGTGCCTGAATTATGCTCCAGTTTCCAGATCCGCCCCCCCTTTATCGGGATGGCTTCGTTGACGATAATGTTCTCGAGTATGTGTCCGAGGAGTTGCTCCTCGGTGCGGACCTTTTCGTCGCTCAGGACCCTGATGGTCCTGTAGAGCTTATGTTGATCCATTGTCTCCTGTCATGTCGATCGTGCGTGTCCGGCGTACGCGTCGGGCGTCCGCTTCACTCGTGGTACTTCATCTCGCCCACCTTCAGGGCAATCCCAAGGCGGTCTTCCTTCCGTGGGATAGCGCAGGAGTACTTCGTGCTGTACGCACAGTAGGGATTGTAGGCTTTGTTCAGGTCGATCTCGTACCGGTGGTTCGGATCATGAAGATCCTCCCCGGCGTCCAGGTAGCGTCCGACCTCGTACGTTTCATGCCCCGTGGTGCTGTCGGTGAACCAGATGCTCAGCGTTTCGGGGTATCGTGAGTACCTCTCGGTGTCGTACCGTGTGAATTTGTACACGTTCAGACGGAGCATAACCGGCGCATCGTTGCTCCCCGGGACAGGGAACTCGACATAGGCGTAGCGGACCTGCCGCCGGGTTTCTCCTTTCGTTCCCATCACGAGCACCGTCTCCGGGACCGCGTAGGTATGAAGGACGGATTCTCCGCGAAACGCGGGGTCGATGGGGAACCAGTTGATCCCGTGGTAGCGGGCGCTCGTGTCGCGGACGAACGGCGAGTGGGGGTCGTGCGCGAAGAACGCGTCCTTCTCCACGCGGTACGCCAGGTTATCCTCGTGAATGCGAAGGCTGTCCGCCTTCGTGAGGACCGGCAGGGACGGCCTGTGCGAACAGGACGCGAACATCATGACGCAGCCCGCACCTGCGGCTACGACGGTGCAATGCAGGTAGTTCATCGCACACCCTCCATGACGTGATTATACACGCGCTCAACATTCCCGGCCATGGCCATCGCCTGGTATTTGCGCTCGAAGAGGCCGAACGAGGCGCGTCCGAACGCCGATCTCTTCGGCCCGTCGTTGATGAGCCCGATCAGCGCGGCCGCGAGCGCCGGGGGGTC
Source organism: Ignavibacteriota bacterium (assembly GCA_003158475.1). Classification (GTDB taxonomy): domain Bacteria; phylum Bacteroidota; class Ignavibacteria; order UBA10030; family UBA6906; genus Fen-1273. The sequence goes on from PMJR01000085.1 coordinate 43,513, forward strand.
TTCCGCCGGTGTCAGTGTGCCGGAAACACCCTCGTCGATCATTGCGGCGATCCCGCCGACGCGCGTCGAGACCACGGGAAGTGCGGATGCGAGAGCGCGGAGTATCGCGATCGGAAACATCTCTGATGCAAGTTCGAGCGAAGAATGGCAGTAGATGTCGAACGCCGGATACACGTCCCGCAGGTCGTCGCGAAAGCCGAGGAATCGGACGCTTTCCCCGAGTCCCAGTGCTCGGGTCCGGGCCTTCAGCTCACCCTCGAGTTCCCCGTCGCCGGCGACGAGGAACAGGACACTCCGGTCCCCGCGTGCGACGAGCGCCGCAGCCTCCAGAAGGAAGCGGTGTCCCTTGAACGGGACGAGGCGGGCGACATTCCCGACAACCACGGTTCCTTCATCGATCCCCATCGCGCCCCGTATCCGGGCACGGGAGGCCGCCCGTACATCGAACGGGTCCGATTCGATCCCGATGGGGACGGTCGTCACCTTCCCGGGGGGTATGGCGTCCTCGCGGAGCAGGACATCCCTCCCTGCATCGGCATCCGTGATGAAGTGGGATGTTCCGTACCTGTTTCTGAGCGCGTGCGTAATATTGTGACGGATTGAGTGGGCGCTGTGTATACCCGCGACGTGCCGCGCCCGGGTGAACGCCGCCGCGATTGCCGCGCAAGTCCGATCGTAGTTTGCGTTGCTGTGGACGATGGTGATCGAACGGTCGCGCATTGCCCTGCGGAGAACACGCGAGATTTCGAAGACCCTGGCCATATCGCCGTACTCAACGGGGACGACGGGGAGTGATGCCTCGGCGCATTTGCGGAGGAGCAGGTGGCCTGGGCGGGCGGACACCCAGACCTTGTGGCCGCGGAGTGCCAGGTACCTGCCCAGAATCAGCACATAGTCTTCCCCCCCGGCGAATATATCCGTGGCGTTGGTGAGCAGGACATTCATCGGATCAGCCGTTGCCGTAGACGTCCCCGATGCCGAACTTGCTCGCCGCCCAGAGGGCAAGGTTCGCGGTAATCGCGGTGACAGCGCGGGTCTCGTCTTCTTCGCGGACGACAAGGTCGTACGTATCCGCGACAAACTTCATGTTCCGGAGTATTTTCCTCGCCTGCGCCCGTCTCACAGTGCCGTGCCAGAACGCGATCTGGCCCAGGATCATTCCAGCGTGACGCCGCAGCAGTTCCCTGACGCTGATCACCTTCTCGGCCCTCGGAGTCCGGGGGACGCACATATACGAGAGGTCCGTGAAGTATTCGTCCCAGAACGTGGCAAATATCTTGTTCTCGGGACGTCGGAGATAGCGGGCGCGTTTCAGGGAGAAATGGGCCTTCGTCCTTACGCGGAACCTCGGGATGACGGGATGCAGGTCATAGAGCGTCCGCTGCTGCGTCGAGTCTTCGGGGTCGGTTTCGCGGTACACCCACCGTCTCCTGAGTTTTCGCCAGGTGTCAACGCAAACGACGGGGGCTTTGCGGCTGTCGATGGAAATGAACTTGTCCCGTTCCATTCCCACCACGGTGATCCAGTGGTTCCAACCGTCAACGCACAGGAGTGCCGGGTACCCCCTTTTCAGAAACTGGACGAGCTCGCGCTTCGCCCGGAGCGAATCCTTGCGGCGTATCACTTTCATCTCGCAGTCACAGGCCTTCGCGGCGCGGGCGAGTTTGATCTCGTCAGTCCCGTTCCACCAGTGTGTCCCGGCGATGTGCGAAATCCTGTTTTCGTCCACTATTCTGCCCAGCATGATAAGCGCATACTTCAAGGCAAACGGTCCGCACTGCCACTTGTTCGGCTGAGGATACAGTCCCATCGGTGAGATAATTTCCAGATCGAATGAAGTCCGGGGAAAAAAGCGGCGGCTCCCGGGGGGGGATCACGTACTGTCTTATAGAATACGGAAAAGGGGGGGGATTTCCAAGGTGGGATTTGTGGCGTTTTTTGGCGGTTTTCGCTGGTTCTTACGTCTTTTTTGTCTCACGGATAAATAAGGTCAGCCCGGTATCGGGGGGTTTGTGCCCCATCTGGCGCATCAGCGCGACCACCTGCCCCCGATGGAACGTTGAGTGATTTACGACATGTTGCAGAGCCTCACTGTACCGGTAGGTAAATTGTTCCCCGGTGAGCGTCAAAAAGCCGAATGTCTCTGCGAGCTTTTTGTCTGATTGCGTGCCGAGGAACTTTGCCAGTGCGAACCCTGTCTGTTCCCATATCGTCTTCACGTCGGCGACGGTCGGCACGTCGGCGGGCCTCACCATGGACTTGTCGGGTGTTCCCGACATGCGGGAGAGCCACATCTTCTCGGCGCCGACCAGGTGCGTGAGGGTCCCGTGTATGCTTCTGTGGCTGCTCTTCATGTCCCGCATCGCCTCCTCGGCGGGGAGCGCCTCCACTGCCTCGAATATCCTGTTTGTTGCCCACGAGTTATACGCTATCAGCGCCTTTATCTCCTGCAGGGTCATGCACGCCTCCTGTGTAGGTTCGTCCGGTTGCCGGGGAGTCGGATCCTCTTCACCCCCGTTTTCCCACTTTCCTCTGTAGGTCCGCGATCGCCTTGAGGGCGTCGAGAGGCGTCATCCCATCGACGTTCAGGCGGGAGATCTCATCCCTGAGCGGATCGTCCTTCATCTCGAAGAGCGTCATCTGGATCTCGTCCGCGTGTATGCGCCCCTTCCTTTTTCCACCCGAATCCTCATGGACGCTCAGTTCTGAACCCTCGAGATTCTTCAGTATTGCTTTCGCCCTGTCCGTCACCTCGTCGGGGAGACCGGCCATTCTGGCGACATGGATCCCGTAGGAATGGTCGGCGAACCCCGCAGTCACCTTGTGGAGGAACACCACTTTGTCGCCATACTCACGGACGTCCACTTTGAAATTCCTGATGCGGGGGAAAAGATCCGCGAGCTCGTTGAGTTCGTGGTAGTGTGTGGCGAAGAGCGTGCGGGCCCCGACCCTTTCGTGCAGGTACTCTGTAAGCGACCAGGCGATGCTGATCCCGTCGAATGTGCTCGTTCCGCGTCCCACCTCGTCGAGAAGTATCAGGCTCCGGGATGTTGCGGTGTTGACGATGTGCGCGGCCTCGTGCATCTCCACGAGGAACGTGCTCTCGCCGGCGCTGATATTATCGCTTGCGCCGACGCGTGTGAATATCCTGTCGACGATCCCCACGGCAGCGCTCCGCGCAGGGACGAAGCTCCCGATCTGCGCAAGCAGGACGATAAGCCCGGTCTGCCGGAGAAAGCTCGACTTTCCGCTCATGTTCGGGCCGGTGATTATAAGTATCTGGTCGGAGGCGGTGTCGAGGTGGACGTTGTTGGGAATGTATTTTTCCCCCGGGGGAAGAAGGCGCTCGATCACCGGATGCCGCCCGTCGACAATATCGAGCACGGTGGAATCGTTCACGTCGGGGCGGGTGTACTCCTGCTCCAGAGCGACGCGTGCAAGCGAAGAGAAGCAATCGAGAGTTGCCAGCGCCCGGGCGGTTGCCTGGATGGCATCTGTTTCACAGGCGACCGCCAGCCGGATGTCGTTGAACAGTTGTGTCTCGAGGGCGAGAATCCTCTCTTCGGCATGCAGGATCCGGTCCTCGTACTCCTTGAGCTCCGGCGTAATATACCGTTCCGCATTTGTGAGCGTCTGTTTCCGGATGTAGTCGGCGGGGATCTTCTCCCGGTGCGTGTTGGTGATCTCGATGTAGTACCCGAAGACGTTGTTGAACCCCACTTTGAGCGAGGAGATGCCTGTTCTTTCCCGCTCCTTCCGCTGCATCTCTGCGATCCACTGTTTGCCGCTGAATGCCAGCGCTCGCAGGTCGTCCAGCTCTTGATTGTAACCGCTCCGTATGACTCCCCCTTCGGCGAGCGCAGCGGGGGGATCAGGCTCGATCCCGCTTTCGAGAAGCGCGACGGTCCCGGGAAGTACGTGGAGCCCGTCACGGACCTCCGCAAGAGGAGGGGTGGAGGCCCCCCGGACGGCGTCGCGCGCGTCGGCCACCGACTGGAGTGCGGACTTGAGCGCTATCATCTCGCGGGGCGTGGCCCGAGCGGTGCACACCCGGGTGTTCAGCCGCTCCAGGTCGCCAATACGACCCAGTATGGGAGCAATTGCCTCGAGCAGGGGAGCGGAACGTACGAATTCCTCCACTGCATCGAGCCTGCTGCGGATAGCCGGGACGCTGTTCAGAGGGTTATTGACCCATTGCTTCAGGAGACGACCCCCCATGGGAGTGTGCGTCCGGTCCAGCACCCCAAAGAGAGTCCCGTCGCTTGAGCCCGTGCTCGATGATGATATCTCGAGGTTCCGCTTCGTCGAAGGATCGAGAACGATATGGTCACCCACATCGTACGGCGTGATCCGGCGGATGTGAAGGAGTTTCGATTTTTGCGTTTCCTGCAGATAGTGCATTGCCGCGCCGGCGGCCATCACCGCAAGTCTCCGGTCCTCAAGTCCGAATCCCTTAAGGGACTGCGTTTTCAGCTGTCCCGTGATTAGTTCGCGGGCATAGTCTTCGGTGTAAATCCAGTCGTCCAGCGTGCTGTAGAGCCCGGCGAACACATTGGCAAGCAACCCCCGGAGTGTCTCAAGATCGCGCTTCTGGACTAGGATCTCCGCGGGGCTCACCGAAGAGACCTGCTCGGCAAGTGCCTTGAGGGGAAATTCACTTGCACGAAACTCGGCCGTCGTGACATCCACATAGGCGAACCCGACCAGATCGGTCCCGGTCGCGAGCGGAGTGGGAATGACGATCGCCGCGAGGTAATTGTTCAGTTTCTGATCCAACACCCGATCGGAGAAGGCCACTCCCGGAGTTACAACTTCGATCACCTCCCGCTTGACGATCCCTTTGGCAAAACGGGGGTCTTCCATCTGTTCGCAAACGGCCACGCGGTAGCCGGCTTTCACGAGCTTCGGGAGGTACGAATCGAGGGCGTGATGGGGGAATCCTGCGAGCGGGATCTCGCCTGCTGCTCCGTTCCCCCGTTTTGTCAGCGTAATGCCGAGCACGCGGGAGGTGATTTTCGCGTCTTCCTCAAACGTCTCGAAGAAATCCCCCATGCGGAAGAGAAGAATCGTGTCGGGATGCTTCGCCTTCACCTGGGCGTATTGCCTCATCAGAGGAGTGGACATGGAGGCAATGAACTCAATTCAGGTTCGTGGAATCCGATTCTCATTTCTCCAGTATCATGAAGATCCCCTCTATCCGCCCCATCGGGGCAGAGAGCTGAATCCCCGCAACACCCCCCTTGACATGGTCATATGTCTCCCGCGCTATCATCACCCCTTCGGCAAACCCTTCTTCCTTTGTCGTCGTCTTGCGCATCCTGTCGAGAATCTCCGCGGGCACGGAAGCGCCCGGAACTTCGTTGTTCATGAATTCTGCATTCCGGTATGAAACGAGCGGCCAGATCCCGCAGATGAGCGGTATCTTCACGCCGGTGATTCTCTTCATGAAACGCTCGAGTATGCGGATGTCAAAGACGGGCTGCGTGATCATGTATTCGGCGCCCGCCTCGATTTTCCAATCGAGGCGTTTCAGTTCCTCGTCGAGGTTGATGGCTCCGGGGTTCACCCCTACACCGATGCTGAATCCGGTCGGGTCTCCGATCGGGTTGCCGGCAAGATCGAGCCCGTGGTTGAGACGGTTGATGACGTTCGTCAGTCCGATCGCGTCCACATCAAACACCGCGGTAGCGCTCGGGTAGTTCCCGAGCTTGGGAGGATCCCCCGTGATCGCAAGAACGTTCCGAAGTCCGAGAGCCCATGCGCCGAGCAGATCGGATTGCATGCCGATCACGTTCCTGTCCCTGCACGCGAAATGGAGTACGGTCTCGATCCCGATGTCCCGCTGTATTATCGCGGCCATCGCGAGGGCGGACATTCGTGCTGATGCGCGCGGTCCGTCGGGGATGTTGATCGCGTCGATGCCGAAATGATGGAGCCGGCGCGCCTTCGCGACTTCCTTAAGCGGTGAGACTCCGCGGGGAGACACGAGCTCGGCAAGCGTCACGAACTCTCCCCGTGCGAGCTTGGTCGAAAGGCGCGATTTTTCCGTTCTCCCGACCACGTGCACGGCCTCCGGCGCAGTGACCGTGAGGCTCGCCGAACTCCGGTCCATCCTTTTGACGGGTTGGAGCGCCCGCACGGCACGGCGTATTGCCCGGATATGTTCGGGGTTCGTCCCGCAGCAGCCGCCGACGATTGTCGCTCCTGTCTGTATGAAACGCTTCGCATACTCTGCCATGTACTCGGGGGATGTCATATAGATGTTCCGCCCGCCGATACTCTGGGGGAGCCCGGCGTTCGGCTGGACGGAAATCGGCATCGCGGTGAGCGTCTTCAGGGTCTCGAGCGCGTCCAGCATTGCCCGTGGCCCGACCGAGCAATTGAGACCGAGGGTATCGACCCCCGTGTTCTCCATCGCCTTCACAAAGCTCTCCAGCGTCGCCCCGCTGAGCAGGTTCCCGTCGTCGTTGATCGTCACCTGCGCCATGACCGGGATCTCCCCGTTCAGCTCCTTCACGGCACGGACCGCCTGATCAAGCTCGGCGATAAGGGCGAATGTCTCGAGCACAATCAGGTCCACGCCCCCTTCCAGAAGGCCCCTGACCTGCTCTTTGAATGCATCACGCGCCTCGTCATATGACAGCTTTCCGAGCGGCTCGATCTGCACGCCGAGTGGTCCCACCGATCCGGCCACCAGCACTTCTCCTCCCGCAGCCGCTTTCGCAAGCTGTGCCCCCTTCAGGTTGATTTCGAAGACCTTGGGTTCGAGTCCGTGCGGTGCCAGCTTGAACCGGTTTGCGCCGAATGTGTTGGTCTCGATCACATCCGCTCCCGCCGCGACATAATCGCGATGGACTTCGCTCACGATGTCCGGGTTCGTACTATTGAGCTCGTCGAAGCAGGTATTAATGTAAATTCCCTTCTCGTACAGGTACGTCCCGACGCCACCGTCGAAGATGACCACCTCGTTGTTCTGCAACCGTTCTCTGAATCCTTTCATATGCGACGCCGATCTCTTAGTCTCTCGTGTCGGGACGATCCAGCTCCTGCCCGTGCTGACTGTAATAATACGAAATTATTTCCTCGAGGCCAAAATGACACGTTTCTTGACTCTCCTCCCCGAAATCTCTATATATACTGCAAAAGACGCCACTTCCGGATGAACCGAGAGTACCATCAATGGCACAGCCCGTCGCTGGGATGCAAGATGGAGCTCCTGGTGTTCGGCCATGGGGGGACCGCTCTCCTGGTATTCCCCGCATCCAAAGTGTCCCTCGTCCTGGCAACGGGGGAACAGGACCTCTGCCTGCATGACAATGTCCTTCTCACTCGCATGCTCGAAGAGAAAGGGGTCCCCCGGCTTCTTGACGTGTGGAAACGAAGTTCGACATCTGGATCGATGAAAGGAAGATAATGGCGGGAGGCCGGTTCCTCCTTTAGGGAGAATCATGATCAAAGAACTCCGCACGGACTTCAACCGGCAATGGAACGTGAGCCGGTATCGCCGCCTCCTCGACAGACTTGACTCTCGTTGCGGTGCGCATATCAGCTTCCGGGTCTGCGAGACGCCTGTTTTCATGCCTCCGGACATCATCCGGCTGATGGAACAGAGTGGACGGGAAATCATGGAACAGCTCGTGGGGAACGCTGATTACAGGGCCGCCTCGGAACGTGCCATTCCCGCGCGCTTCAAGACTCCCCGCGAGGATCCGCATCCCCTCTTCGCCGCGGTTGATTTCGGGATCGAGGAGAAGCCAGACGGCCGTCTCGCCCCCAGGCTCATCGAGCTGCAGGGCTTTCCCTCGCTCTATGCCTACCAGCCGGTACTCTGTCAGGAATACGGGGCCGTGTACGACCTTCCCTCCGGCCTGAGCCAGTATGCAGAGGGGATGGACGCCGACAGGTACGAGATGCTTTTCAGGACCGCGGTCCTCGGGACCAGGGCGCCGGAAAACGTCATTTTGATGGAAATTGATCCGCTTCAGCAGAAAACGCTCCCCGACTTTCGGCTGACCGGGAAGCTGTGCGGAATAGCCATCGTCAATGTCCGCGATATCGTCCGGAAGGGAAACAGGCTCTATTACAAGAAAGGGGCAACTCTCATCCCGATTGACCGTATATATAACAGGGTAATTCCGGAGGACCTGAAGAAGTCCGGGGCCCGGCCCGCATTCAAGATGAGTGACGACATCGACGTCGAGTGGGCCGGTCATCCCAACTGGTTCTTCCGCATGAGCAAGTTTTCTCTCCCTTTCATCAACCACCCCACCGTGCCGAAATCGGTATTTCTCTCCAACGTCGACACGCTTCCCGTCGAATTGCGGGACTGGGTCCTCAAGCCCCTCTTCTCATTTGCCGGGAGCGGCGTACTCGTCGCTCCGGCCCGGTTCGACATCGAGAGCATCACCGGCCCCCGGCGGAGGGACTACATCCTCCAGGAGAGAGTCCAATACGCGGGGGTCGTTGACACCCCCGCCGGACCGACAAAAGTCGAAGTGCGGATACTGTACCTCTGGCACGACAATCCCGTCCCCGTTCTCAATCTTGTCCGGCTCGGTCGCGGGGCGATGATGGGTGTCGATCACAACAAAAACATGGACTGGGTCGGCAGTTCCGCCGGCTTCTGGCCTGCATAATAAACTCCCGGTAGCAGTTATTTCCCAACATGAACGGAGACCCCATGAACCCGCTTCGCGATGTCACGTTGTGCATACTCGGACTGTCCCTGGCAGCATCATCAAGCGCGCTCAGCCAGCAGCGGGACAGGAGCAAAATTCCGGAATCGTACCGGTGGAACCTGGCGGACCTGTACCCCACGGATGACGCCTGGAAAACGGCAAAAGAGGCGTTCTCCGGAAAGATCGGCGCTTCGGGGAAGGAGGAGGGCGTGATGCAGCCATTCCGCGGAAAACTCTCGGAGTCTCCGCAGACACTCCTCGCCTGCTTCGAGTTGACTACCGATCTTGAAAAAGAATTCATGCGACTGTCTGCCTACGCAAGCATGGCATCCGATCAGGACACCAGAGATCCGAAGTATCTCGCAATGGTCCAGGCGATGGGGCAGATCGGCTCCACGTTCAGCGCGAAGGCGGCATTCATCGACCCCGAACTGCTGGAGATGGGGAAAGCGAAGATCGATGCCTTCCTCGCGAAGGAACCGAAGCTGGAGAAATACCGCCACAACCTTGACGACGTTCTCCGCAGGAAATCACACACGGGGGGGGAGAAGGAGGAGAAGATCATCGCCGACGCCAGTCTCATGGCCGACGCACCGGACAACATCTACGGCATTTTCTCAAATGCCGAATTTCCATACCCGAGCGTCACGCTCAGTGACGGAAAGACCGTAAAGCTGGACAAGGCAGCCTACACGCTGTACCGGGCCGTGCCGAACAGGGAAGACAGAAAAAAAGTGTTTGAAGCGTTCTTCGGGAAGATCAACGAGTTTCGCGCAACGTTCGGGACGCAGCTCTACGCGGAAGTAAAAAAAGACATGTTTTATATGAACGCGCGGCACTATACATCCTCCGTTGAATCCGCTCTTGACGGGAGCAACATCCCCGTCGCGGTCTACCGGAGCCTCGTGAGCAATGTCAATAACAACCTCGGGACATTTCACCGTTACCTCCGGCTCCGCGCCCGGATGATGGGCGTGGACAAGCTCCATTACTACGACCTGTACGGGCCCCTGATGAAACGCGCGGACATCGACTACACATACGAGGAAGCGGAAAAGCTCGTCCTCGCCTCGCTCAAGCCGCTCGGAGAGGACTACATCAAAGTCGCGAGGAAGGGATTTGCCGAACGGTGGCTTGACGTCTACCCCACCGATGGGAAACGGTCGGGTGCCTACTCCCAGGGGGGGGCGTATGACGTCCATCCGTACATGCTCCTCAACTATAACGGCAAGTACGATGATGTGAGCACGCTGGCCCACGAATTCGGTCACACGATGCACAGCTACCTCTCCAACACATCGCAGCCGTATTCCACGTCGCATTACTCGATATTCGTCGCGGAAGTGGCATCGACGTTCAATGAAGCCCTCCTCCTGGATTACATGATGAAGACGATCAAGGATGACGACGTGCGCCTGACGCTCCTCGGCAGCTACCTGGACGGTCTCCGCGGGACGCTTATCAGGCAGACGCAGTTTGCGGAGTTCGAGCTCCGCATACATGAGATGGCAGAAAAGGGGGAGACGCTGACCGGGGATGTCCTGGACACGCTGTACATGGGGATCGCGAAGCGGTACTACGGGCACGACACGGGGGTCTGCATCGTCGATGACGAGATCAAGGCCGAGTGGGCGTACATCCCCCATTTTTACTACAATTTCTACGTCTTCCAGTACGCGACATCGCTCACCGCCTCCGGCGCCCTCTCGGAGGAAGTTCTCGCGGGCGACAAGGATGCGACGAAGCGATACCTCGCGCTTCTCAAATCGGGGGGGTCTGACTACCCGATCGAGCTTCTGAAAAAAGCGGGGATCGACATGACGACGTCGGTTCCCTTTGAGCTGACGATGAAGAAAATGAACCGGGCCATGGATGAGATGGAGAAAATACTCGACAGGAAGAAGAACTGAGTGTTGATCTCATGCACCCGCACGCTTCTGTTCACAACAAAGGAACTCCCATGAGAATCCTCCTCGTAGCGCTCGCCGTCATCGCGGGGTCCTGCGCCCCGTCCCTGACCGAAGATCAGAAATTCGAATCCCTCGCCGGGAACTACATCGGAGCCCTGCTCCGCATGAACCCGGAATGGGCCACCACGCTTGGCGACCACCGCTACGACAATGAAGTTTCCGACTACTCGCCTGCCGGTGTCGCCGCCTCGCGCGCGCTGGCTGCCGCGTACCTTGATTCCGTGAAATCCATCACGCTCGGCGGGCTCAATGCCGTGAACCGGATCGACTGCCGCATACTGAGGACCAACCTGGAATACACTCTTTTCCAGATCGACTCGTTACGCGAGTACGAATGGAATCCGATGAACTACAACCCCGGGGGGGCGATTTACGTGCTTCTGGCGCGAGATTTCGCGCCCCTGGACGAGCGCCTGGAGAGTGTACGCCACCGGTTGATCAGGATCCCCGCGGTACTCGACGCCGCTCGAAAGGTCCTGAAGACCCCCCCGAAGATCTACACCGAGACTGCACTGCAGCAGAACACAGGAACGATCGGTCTCATCCGGGACGAGCTGAACGTCTACATCGCACAGAGCGGATGGACGGCGGAGAAAAAGGAAGCCTTAAAGGCCGCGCAGGACTCCGCAGTCGGAGCCCTCCGGAGTTTTGGAGAGTGGATGCAGAAGGATCTCCTTCCCCGCTCGACCGCTGACTTCCGGCTCGGAGATGAACTCTACAGGCGAAAGCTCCAGTACGCCCTTGAATCGGATATCTCAAAAGAAGAGATCATGAAGCGGGCGGAGTCGGATCTCCGCGCCACGCAGGAAGCGCTCTATGAAACCGCCCTCCCCCTGTACCGGGGATTCCTGCCGAAGGGAGACACAACGGACAAGAACACGGTCATCAGGAAAGTTCTGGACAAACTGGCCGGGAGCCATCCCGGCAACGAGAACATCGTCGAACGCGCGACGGGAGATCTTCAAAAGGCCACCGAGTTTGTCCGGGCACAGAACCTTGTCACGGTCCCATCCGATCCCGTAAAAGTGATCGTCATGCCCGAATTTCAGCGGGGGGTTGCGGTGGCCTACTGCGACGCCGCGGGTCCTCTGGAGAAGAATGGACAGACCTTGTTCTCGATCTCTCCCACACCGAAGGACTGGACGAAGGAGCGGACGGTCTCATTTTTCCGGGAATACAACGATTACATGCTCCAGAACCTCACGATCCACGAAGCGATGCCGGGGCATTATCTCCAGCTCGCCCACGCGAACCAATTCAAAGCGCCGACGATGGTCCGCGCGATATTCTCGAGCGGAACGTTTGTCGAAGGATGGGCGACATACGCCGAGCAGTTGATGGCCGAAAAGGGATACGGTGGACCGGAGGTCAGGATGCAGCAGCTCAAGATGCGGTTGCGCCTTATCATCAACGCGATGCTTGATCAGAAGATTCATACGCAGGGGATGACCGAGAAGGAGGCCATGGACCTGATGAAGAACGAAGGTTATCAGGAAGAAGGGGAAGCGGCGGGGAAGTGGCGGCGGGCGTGTCTTTCCTCGACGCAGCTTTCGACATACTACGTGGGAAACATCGGGATCAACGACCTCCGGACGGCCTACGAGAAGAAATTCGGGCCCTCCACCGGCCTGAAGACGATGCATGACGCCCTCCTCTCGTTCGGATCGCCGGCCCCTCGCTATCTGATGGATGCGCTGGGTCTCTGAGAGGGAGTGAAATGCGGCGTGCTGCCCTCCCTGAAAAAGCAACGACCGCAGGCGGTAACCGGATCCGCCTGCGGTCGTCGAATGTGAGGGTGGCGGCTACTTGTAGCTGTTCAGAGCCTTCATGTAGTTCGCCCTCTCGAATGCCGTCGGATCGGCCACCGACTTCTGGCTCATGCTCCCCTTCAGCTGGCTCACCGATTCGTATTCGTGTTCCTGCATCCATTGATTGAGTTCGGCCAGGACTTCCCTGATCCTCCCCGGACCGTGCTTCAGAAGCGCGGAGCACATCATAGTCACGTCCGCCCCCGCCATAAGCATTTTGAGGACGTCTTCCGACGTGTGGATGCCGCTCGTGGCAGCGATGCTCGCCTTGATTCTCCCGTGCAGTATCGCCACCCAGCGCAGTGGCAGCCGGAGCGCCTGGGGCGTGCTTAGTATCACGTTGGGGGCCACCTCGAGAGTCTCCAGGTCGATATCCGGCTGGTAGAACCGGTTGAACAGCACCAGCCCGTTTGCTCCGGCGGCGTCGAGCTTGTTCGCCATGTTGGCCATCGAGCTGAAGAACGGGCTCAGCTTCATCGCGACCGGGATCTTCACGGTGCTCTTCACCGCGCGGAGAACCTCAAGGTACCGCTCCTCGACATCCGTCCCCGGGAGGTTCGGTTCGGTGGGGATGTAGTACACGTTCAGTTCGATTGCATCGGCCCCCGCTTCTTCGATCTTCTTTGCGAATTTCACCCATCCTCCGGTTGACACCCCGTTCAGGCTCCCGATCACCGGGATCCCCAGCGCCTGTTTTGTCTTGTGGAGGTGTTCCACGTACTCCTCGGGACCCAGGTTGTAGTCGTCGGCTTCCGGAAAGTACGTGATGGCCTCCGCGAAGCTTTCGGTGCCGTTGGCGAGATAGTGGTTCAGCTCCGCGGAATCGTGGACGATCTGCTCCTCGAAGAGGGAGTACATCACGATCGCCGCCGCCCCCGAGTCCTCAAGCCGCTTCATGCTGTCCAGTGTGTGGGAGAGCGGACCGGCGGAGGGGACGATCGGGTTCTTCAGCTTGAGTCCGAGATATGTCGTTGTCAGGTCCATGGTCATGCCTTCAGTTGATATGTTCGTGATGTCGTCGGCTCAATGCGCGGCGTTTCCGGTCGTCGGGGGTGCGGTCGTATTCTCCTCGCGCGCCATCTCCTCGAATATCCGGTACCGCCGCCGTGTGTCCCCCTCCGCCAGCACCATGAGGCGCTTCGCCTCTTCGGGGTTGCTCTTCGTCAGCATCTTGTACCGTGCTTCCGTGTAGGCGTAATCCTCAAATTTGATTTTCGGCGCCTTCGAGTCAAGCTTCATCGGGTTCTTTCCCTCCCGCGCCAGCATCGGGTTGTACCTGTAGAGAGGCCAGTGTCCGCACTCCACCGCCGCCTTCTGATTCGTCATCCCCGTCGTCATGTTGATCCCGTGAGCGATGCAGTGGCTATAGGCGATGATGAGAGAGGGACCGTCGTACGCTTCCGCCTCCATGAACGCGCGGATCGTCTGCATGTCGTTCGCTCCCATGGCCACGCCCGCCACGTACACGGTGCCGTACTGCATCGCAATCAGGCCGAGGTCCTTCTTGGCAAGCGGTTTTCCGCCGGCGGCGAACTTCGCCACCGCAGAGCGGGAAGTCGATTTGGACATCTGCCCTCCCGTGTTGGAATACACTTCCGTGTCAAGGACAAGGACATTGACGTTCCGTCCCGAGGCCAGAACATGATCCAGCCCGCCGTACCCGATGTCATATGCCCACCCGTCCCCCCCCATGATCCAGACGCTCTTCTTGACGAGTGCTTCGGCAAGGCTGAGCAGGTTCTTCGCCTCGGGCGTGTTGACCCCCTGGAGTTTCTTCCTCATCTCTTCGACCCGGACGCGCTGCGCGTAGATCCCCGACTCGTCCCCCTGATTCGCCTCGAGTATCCCCTTCGCAAGCTCCGCGCCGATCGTCGGTTCGAGGACGCCCACCAGTTCCCGCGCCATCTCGTTGTGCTTATCGATCGCAAGCCGCATCCCGAGACCGAACTCGGCGTTGTCCTCNNGAACAGCGAGTTGGACCATGCCGGTCCGCGCCCGTCGTTGTTCTTGGACCAGGGCGTTGTCGGGAGGTTTCCCCCGTATATCGATGAGCATCCCGTCGCGTTGGCCACCACCATCCTGTCGCCGAAGAGCTGGGTGGCGAGCTTGACGTACGGTGTCTCGCCGCATCCAGAGCAGGCTCCCGAGTACTCGAAGAGGGGCTGGAGGAACTGCGAGCCTTTCACGGTATCGACCTTCACCTCCCGGCGGTCCGTCTCCGGGAGACTGAGGAAGAACTCGTAGTTGGCCCGCTCTGCTTCGCGGAGTGGCGGCTGCTGGTTCATGTTGATCGCCTTCAGCCTGGTTTCCGACTTGTTCTTCGCGGGGCACACTTCGACGCACAGACCGCACCCGGTGCAGTCTTCCGGAGCCACCTGCACGGTGTACTTCATCCCCTTGTATTCCGTCCCCTTATAATCCATCGACTTGAACGTCGCAGGAGCGTCCTTCAGGTACTTCGGATCGAAGACCTTCACCCGGATTGTGGCATGCGGGCAGACCATGGCGCACTTGTTGCACTGAATGCAGACCGGCTGATCCCACACGGGGATCTCGAGCGCGATGTTCCGCTTCTCCCACTGTGCCGTGCCCGTCGGGAACGTCCCATCCACCGGCATCTTGCTTACCGGGATCAGGTCGCCGAATCCCGCCATGATTTCCGCCGTAACTTCCTTCACAAAAGCCGGCGCCTTTGGCGACACGACAGGCGGCATGGCGATCGTGCTGGTGACTCGGGAGGGGACCTTTACTTCAAAGAGGTTCGCGAGCGTCTGATCGACGGCGGCGAAGTTCTGCTGGACGATCTGGTCCCCCTTCTTGCCATACGTTTTTTTGATGGAATTCTTGATTGCCTCAATTGCCGCCTCGCGGGGAAGGACGCCCGAGATCGCGAAGAAGCATGTCTGCATGATGGTATTGACGCGCGCGCCCATGCCGGTTGCCTGTGCAACCTTGTAGCCGTCGATCACGTAAAACTTGATCTTCTTATCAATAATATGCTTCTGGATGTTCTGCGGCAGCTTGTCCCACACCTGTTCCGGGGCGAACGTACTGTTGAGCAGGAATGTCGCCCCCGGGACAGCGGCCTTCAACACGTCGAACTTCTCCAGGAAGAACCACTGGTGGCAGGCGACGAAGTTGGCGCGGTCCACCAGGTATGTCGAATGGATGGGGCGCGGGCCGAAACGGAGGTGCGAGGTTGTCGTCGAGCCCGATTTCTTCGAATCATACACGAAGTAGCCCTGGGCGTAGTTTTCAGTGTCTTCGCCGATGATCTTGATGGAGTTCTTGTTCGCTCCGACCGTGCCGTCGGCGCCCAGCCCGTAGAAGAGGGCCCGCACGACATCGTCCGTCTCTGTCGTATACGATGGGTCATCCGTGATGCTCGTATGCGAGACATCGTCCACGATCCCTACGGTGAAATGGTTTTTCGGTGAAGCCTTTTTCATTTCGTCGAAGACCCCTTTGACCATCGCGGGCGTGAACTCTTTCGACGAGAGGCCGTACCGTCCGCCGGTCACCAGGGGGAAGGAAGAGAAGGGGGCGGTCTTTGTCGTGAGCGCTTCTGCGATGGCCGTAATCACGTCCTGGTAGAGCGGTTCACCCGCGCTCCCCGGTTCCTTGACCCGGTCGAGGACCGCGATCTTCCTGACGGATGCCGGAAGTGCCTTCACGAATTCCGCTACCGCAAACGGGCGGAAGAGGCGGACCTTCAGGAGTCCCAGGTTTTCTCCCTTCGCGTTGAGATTCTCCACGGTCTCCTGGACGGCCTCCGCCCCGGATCCCATTATGACCATAACGCGTTCCGCGTTCGGACTTCCGATGTACTCGTAGAGCTTGTACCGGCGTCCGGTGAGCGATGCGAATTTGTCCATCGCCTTCTGAACGATCCCCGGACACGCCGCGTAGAACGGATTGACGGTCTCGCGTCCCTGAAAGTACACGTCGGGGTTCTGCGCCGACCCGCGCATTACCGGGTGATCCGGCGAGAGCGCGCGCCGGCGGTGCGCCTGCACGAGTTCGTCGCTTATCATCGAACGCAAATCCTCGTCGGCCAGCTGTTCGATTTTCATGACCTCGTGGGAAGTGCGGAAGCCGTCGAAGAAATGGAGGAATGGGATCCTTGCCTCGAGCGTCGCCGCCTGCGCAATCAGCGCGAAGTCCATCACCTCCTGCACCGAATTCGACGAGAGCATTGCGAACCCGGTTGCCCGGGCCGCCATCACGTCGCTGTGGTCTCCGAATATCGACAGCGCCTGCGCCGCAAGCGCGCGTGCCGAGACGTGGAAAACGGTCGACGTCAGCTCTCCGGCGATCTTGAACATGTTCGGNNCATCAGCAGGAGGCCCTGCGATGCGGTGAACGTCGTTGAAAGCGCGCCACTCTGGAGAGCGCCGTGAATCGCGCCTGAAGCCCCCCCCTCGCTCTGCAACTCTGTGACAGAGGGGACCGTCCCCCACAGGTTCTTGCGTCCCTGTGCAGACCATTCATCCGCCCACTCTCCCATGTTGGAAGAGGGGGTGATCGGGTAAATCGCGATGACTTCACTCAGTTTGTGCGCGACATACGCGGCGGCTTCGTTGCCGTCGATAGTGACCATTTTCCGTTTCATCATGCGGCCTTATGTAATGAGGTGTTCCGTTTAATTAGCAGATTTTTCTTCGGGCGAGCACACACAGGAGGGCGAATATCATGCCATGCCGGAATGTCCAAAACGGGTCAAATCGCAGGGTTCGTGCCGGGGAATTCCAAGAATTAGGAATTCCCGACTATGAAGTGGGAATTTCCTGACGACGGGATCCCGCCCTTCACGGGGGATGATCTACGCGGGTTGCTGCTGTGTAACGCAGTGGAGTGTGCCGAACCCCCACACCAGGTCGACGGCGTGTATGCCGACAACGGGTCTGTCGGTGAAGAGATCCGAAAGTATGCCGAGTGCTTTTCGGTCGAGGGGATCGTTGAACGTCGGTACGATGACACACGCGTTTCCAATATAGAAGTTCGCATAGCTCGCAGGAATCCGGAGTCCGTTAAAAAAGAGGGGCGAGGGCATCGGAAGCGGGACCACGTCAGGTTTCGATCCGTCCTCCAGGCGCATGCCGGAGAGCCGTTCGCGGTTCTCGTTCAGGAGTGCGTAGTTCGTGTCGGACGGGTTTTTCTCATCGCATGCGACGATGGTCTTCCGGTTGACGAACCGGGCGATGTCGTCAACGTGTCCGTGTGTGTCGTCACCGGCAATCCCCCTTCCGAGCCAGAGAACGTTCGTGACGCCGAGCGCGTCGCCGAGTGCTCGCTCGATCTGCGTGCGCGTGGCCCCCGGGTTCCGCACCTGCACGTTCTGATCGAGGAGACACTCTTCCGTCGTCAGGAGCGATCCCCGCCCGTTTACGTCGATCGATCCCCCTTCGAGAACGAACGGCTTCCCGTTCACGCTCGTGCTGAAAAGCCGGAGCCCGAGTGCCTTGGCAGCCCGGGAGTGGACGAGAGCGTCCTTCTTCCAGTCCGGGTATTTGGCCCAGGCGTTGAACCGGAAATCCACGATCGCGGTCTCGGCGTCACCGCGCCTGACGGTGATCGGTCCGAAGTCTCTGGCCCACCCCCGGTCTGTGGGGAATCGGAAAAACTCGGTCCGCGCAGGATCCACACCCGCCTTCTTCAGGATTCTCCGTGCGGAGGTTTCATGCAAGGCGGATTCGACGAGTATGCGGACAATCTCGCCGGGAGCGATCTTCCGGACAATTTCGCCGTAGACCCAGGAGATGGTGGCGAGCTTGCCCGGCCAGTCGGTCCTGTTATGCGGCCAGCCGAGCCATGTTGCCTCGTGCTTTTCCCACTCTGCCGGCATGTGAAATCCCGCCCCCGCGGGAGTCTCGTCGTGGGGTGCTATGGCGCGATGCTCCAGGGTTCATCGTTGAGAAACCGGCGTGTGATGCCGCCGTAGGCGTCTATCCGCCTGTCCCGGAGGAAGGGCCAGTTGCGCCGCACATCCTCCATGTGCCCGGTATCCACAACTGCAAGGAGTATCTCCTCGTTCCCCGGGGAGGCTTCAGCCAGCACCGTCCCCTGGGGATCGGCGATAAACGACGAGCCCCAGAACTCGATCCCCGCTCCCCCCTCCGCGGGGGATTCATGGCCGACACGGTTCACCGCGGCCACGTAAATCCCGTTGGCCACGGCATGCCCCCTCTGCACCGTCCGCCATGCCTCACGCTGCGTGTCGCCGTACTCTGCTTTCTCAGAGGGGTGCCACCCGATCGCGGTGGGATAGAAGAGCACGTCGGCCCCCTGCAGCGCCGTCAGCCGCGCTCCCTCCGGGTACCACTGGTCCCAGCAGATGAGAGTTCCGATTTTCCCGGCCGCCGTATCGAATGCATTGAACCCGAGATCCCCGGGGGTGAAATAGAACTTCTCGAAGTACGAGGGATCGTCAGGGATGTGCATTTTCCTGTAGAGGCCGGCGATTCGTCCGTCTGCGTCGATGACGGCAGCGCTGTTGTGGTAGACGCCGGGCGCCCTCCGCTCGAACACCGGGGCGATGATGGCCACCCCGAGCGATTTCGCGGTTTCTCCGAGAGAATCGGTCGTCGGTCCCGGTACGCTCTCCGCGAGATCGAATAGTGCAATGTCCTCGCGCTGGCAAAAATAGCGGGAGCGGAAAAGCTCAGGAAGGCATATCACGCGAGCCCCTTTCCCGGCGGCCTCGCGAATCATGTCTGTCGCATGAGAGAGGTTCTCGTCGGGATTATCGCTCACCGACATCTGTATCAGACCGATCATGAAGCGGCGGGGATGGGGAGGTGTCGTCATGGCAAAATATACCCGCCTGTGTTTTGATAATCAAGGCGGCGTTACTTGATTCTGGGAGGATTTTCGGGTATGTTCAGCCATGCGATTTGCGCGGCTCACGTATACGGCGATACTCTCGGGTGCTCTCGTCTGGTGCGCACTCATACTCCTGGCGCCGGCCGCGGCGTCTTCCTCCGGTTTCGGTCCGCTGGGGAGTCTCGTCTACGCGTTCTTCAGCCCACTCTGTCATCAGATCGCTTCCCGGTCGTTTCATCTCTTCGGAGAGCCGCTTGCAGTCTGCGGCAGATGCTCCGCCATATACTTCGGGTTTCTCGCCGGCACGATCATATACCCCCTGTACCGGATGAGGAAGGGATCTCCGCGCGCTCCGCAGCCGGGGAGGATGTACCTGATCCTCTCGATCCTGCCGGTGCTCATCGACTTCACGCTCGAGGCGGCCGGGGTGTACGATTCCTCGAACGTCATCCGCGCGGCCACAGGCGCATGGTTCGGCGTAATGCTTCCCTTCCTCATCATTCCGGGCGCCGTCGAGGGAGTAAGCCAGTTGTTCGCCCGGCCCAAACCACAAGCGGTCACACCAGTGAAAGGACTCATCGATGCCTGAAAAACCCGGGAAACTGATGCCGGCCCTGTACGGCGGCGTGATCATGGGAGTGATTTCCGGCGTACCGATATTGAGCTTTATCAACTGTTTCTGCTGCGCGGGGATCATGCTCGGGGGATTCATGGCGGTCTTCTTTTATAAGAAAGACCTGAAGGAATCCAGCCCTCCTCTCTCAAACGCCGACGGGCTGGCGCTCGGGGCACTCGCGGGTCTTGTCGGCGCCGTGGTGACGACCGTCCTCACCGCCCTGATGCACCTGGTCTTTGGCATGGCGATGGGCGGGGGAATGCAGCGGCTCCATGATATGGGACTCGGGGATCGGATCCCCCCGGAGACGATGAGGATGATCGAAGGGATCATGAGCGACAAGGGGCTCCTCGGCATCGCGTTCATTTTCCACCTTGTCATCGATCCGCTCTTCGGCCTTATCGGCGGCCTTATCGGCTATGCGGTCTTCAAATCAAAGGTTTCGCCCGTCATGCCTCCCCCGCCTCCGGTGCAGCACTAATACGAACCTGAGACTTTTGCAGCGTGAACGGGCGACTGTTGCTGTCGCTCGTTCACGGCGCAAAATGGTCGTAGGGACTTATTCCTCCCCACGCCTCCCCCCGGCAGTGCCCGTTCCGGCCTTGCTTTTTGACCCGCGGTTTCCGTACTTTTGAATCACTTTTTCTTCCCATTACACGTTCATCCCCATGGCTCCCCAGGACGCACCCGGCGCAGGAGGACTCTCCCAGCAAGAGGAAAATCGCAGACTGAAAAGGGCGGTGGAAGAGCTTTCGAT
>PMJR01000038.1 GCA_003158475.1 Ignavibacteriota bacterium
TTTCAGGAAAGTGCTCCTCGATGCCGCGGGGAACATACTTCTTCTTGGAGGGAACCAGTCGCCTCACCCCGGTCGTGACATCTTTGTCTGCGGGAGAGATGGATCCTGCATTCGCACATTTGTTCTTCCCTTTAAGAGCCGTGTCGTCGCTGCAGGGGAGAAGAACACTCTCTATGCGACTGATGAGGGGGGGACGCGCGTTGAGAGATACATCCTTCGATAATAGGAGGAGAAAGATGTTCAGGTTCATCCGGTCATTATCCGCTGATGTCGCCCGGCTCGCGCTCGGACTCGTACTGACGGGGGCATCGTTGTCAAAAGTCGTCGCATTCCACCCGTTTGCGATGAGTCTCTCACGCCTGGCACATGTGCCTGAGTACCTTGCTGCTCCTGCGGCCGCGGTTCTGATTATCCTGGAATGCGGGACGGGCCTCCTGCTCCTGACAGGGAAGTCCGGGCGGATCGCCGCTTCGGCAGCCCTGTTCCTCTTTGTCGCGTTCACCATTGCGCTCTCCGGCGCCATCGTGCGGGGTATCGAACTTCCCTGCAACTGTTTCGGGAGCCTCGGCCCGAAACTTCCGATGAGGGAACAGGCGCTCCTCGATCTCCTGCTCGCGGTGGCGGCCTTCTTCTTGATGAAGCGTGCCTCTGCTACGGAACGGCGTGAGTTTTACCCGCCGACCGGCGTTGCCGCCATCGCGGCGCTCCTCTGGGGGTCTACCCTGATGGTGTGGCCGCATCCGAAAACTGGTGAACCCCGGAAAATTTCCGTTCCGGCGACCTTTCTGCAGGAGAAATCCGAAGATGCGTCCCGGCATCCGGCCGTGATCTTGCTCGCCGATTTTGATGATTTTGGCTGCCAACTCTGTCTGGACGATTTTCTTGCATTCTGTGATTCTCTGAACGGTGAGAGGCTCAGATCGTCAGTCAGCGTCCGTCTTGTCGCACGGCGGGATTCGGCAAGAAGCGGTGCTGCCCAGGCCCGCATGCTTGAAGGATGGGCTTCCGGCAACCGGTACCGGTTCCCGGTGTCCGTGGACAGTGAGAGCCTCTTCGAACGCTCCGGGGTGGGCAAAACCTCCGCGATCGTCCTGGGAGTCGACGGCCATCTCATCGACATCGCGCACTTCCCGACTGGGAGCGACAAGAGAAATGAACTCCTGCGTGCGATCGGCAACTGATGATCCGGTGGCCGTTCAGGCGAGCGGGTGAGACGCGGCCTCTCTCCGCGTACGCCCGTGGTTTCTCTTCTTTCGGCGCAACACGCGAGTCATACATTGCCTTCCTCCGGGTGTGCAGGAGGATCGGCCTGGAGTGCGACACTGTCATCGCTTCAGAGTACCCGGGGCGGAGGCCCGCGCTCCACCGGGGGAGTCGCCCGGTGGCGGTATTCCAGGATCTCCCGGCCGAGTCCCCCCGCCTCTCGCTCCTTGAACAAGACATCCTCTTTCCCGCCTGGTTTCACGGCGTCCCTCTCTGCTTCTTTTCACGCGCTCCTCGAGAAGAGTATCCGGGCAGAAGTCTAGGTTCCAACTCCCTTCATACGGACCTTGATGCCGTCGTGGCATTTCTCCTCAGGGAGCAGCTGACCCGGATACTGGAGATGTGCGATTCCGGGGCGGCATGCCGATCTGATTCGGGCCGCCCGGGGTCCTCCGGCTCCCCGCACACGATCCCCCTCGATGATGATCTGGACAGGTCCCAGGCTGCTGCGGTGGGACACGGCACGGGACCGATACGGGTTCTCGCCCCGGCAGGTTCGGGAAAAACAAAGACTCTCGTCAACAGAGTGTGCAATCTGGTGAACACGGGAGTCATTCCTGAGAGCATCCTCCCCCTGGCGTTCAACAGGAAAGCGGCGGCGGAGATGAACCTCCGGCTCGAAGGGAAGCGGCTTGGCCGTGTGCGGGCAAGGACGCTGCATTCGCTCGGGTATGAAATCGTCAGGTCAGGGAGCCGGCTCAACTTCGATGCCGGAACCGAATCCGGGATGACCTGTAGATTGCTGAGAGAGTCGCTCGACGTGCTCCGGTCAGTACCCCCTCTTACTGAGGGGGACACCTTCGAACGCGCCATGGGGTTGCTCAGAGCGGCGAAGACGGATATTCCTCCGCTGAACCGGATGACTCTGAATGTGAACGGCGCCGCCTTGCCGTTCAGCCCGGTTTTCACGCGATTTCTGGAACTGCAGGAGGAGCGTGGCTTCATGAACTACGATGATATGATCTATTTCGCAGTGCGGATACTCCTCGAGAACGATCCCCTGCGAAGGCGATACCAGGAAGAATTCAGGTACATCCTTGTTGATGAATTTCAGGATCTGAACCGCGCTCAGATTCTTCTTCTGCAGATGCTGGCGTTCCCTGAAAACAACCTCTTCGTCGTCGGGGACGACGACCAGATGATCTACGGGTGGCGGGGCGCGACCGTGCGGGGCATCATCGACTTCCCCCGCATCCACGCCTGCGCATGCGAGTGCGCCCTGTCGACAAACTACCGGTCATCGGTGAGGATCGTCGCCCATGCCGGCTGGCTCATCGAACGGAACAGGGATCGTGTTTCTAAATCCGTGGTCCCGCGCGGGGGTGCTCCCCGGGGTGAGTTCGAAATTCGCCTGCATGCTGGACTGTGGGAGCAGGCACAATCCGCGGCGGAATGGATCATGATGAAAGGAGAGGATGCCCGGTGGCGGGAGACCGCGGTTCTCTTCCGGTACAATGCGCTCCAGTGTATCGTGGCACTGGCGCTTGACAAGAAGAATATCCCCCACACCCGGCTCGAAGGAAGCCGTCTCTTTGACTCGCGGGCGGGGAAGGATGTCGCCGCCTGGTTGAATGTCTTGCTTTACCCCGGTTCGGCGGGACGGGGGGACCTGGAGAGGATTCTCAGAAGGCCGGAGAGATTGGTCGGGCGGAGTCTGCTAGACCGTCTGGAGTGCTGGCGCGACGTGGAAATGCTCCCGGGAACCGGCACAATGACCGGAGAGGAAGAAGAAGTCCTGCGGGAGTTTCTTCTCCGCGTCCAGACCTTTCGCCTCCGGGTTCCACTCCTTTCCTCCCACGACATCATCGAGGAGCTCGACGGGATGATACACCTGCGAAGTTCATACGACCGGGCGGGAGTCGCCGCATCCGACCCGGACGAAGCGGATGACAGGACATGTCTGGATGTGATAAGTGCAGTCTCCCGGACATTTCCGGGGCCGGCCGACTTCCTCGCGCATATCGAGGCGTCACGAATAAGCCCACCCGCCTCGCAATTGTCGACCGCATGGACGCCGGAGCAGCCGGACCGGGATGAAGTTATCCTCAGCACGATACACCGCGCGAAAGGAAATGAATTCAGCCGGGTCGTCTTCTTCGACCTGAGCCGGAGGCACCGTCTGGGAGAGGGTGAGATAGAGGAAGAAAGGAGGGTCGCCTATGTCGGGCTCACCCGGGCAAAGGATTCACTCCTGGTGACGGCAAACGGGCGGAGGCAATCCCCCTTCCTTCGTGAAGCCGCGCTCGATCCGCAGTTTGCCGGGAGGATGCGGGAGGACATGGAGAGCGAACTCAGGGGGCTCCGGAAACGGACCGTCCGGCTCCGCTCCGCGACGGGAGAGGCGGCTTCAAGGAGGCGGGTCAGGCTCCGCCAGGACGTCGATGCTCTCGAAGAAGAACTCCGATGCCGCTCAATGCTGAGTCTTCCTCCCGCTCCTTGCTGAGTCTCCCGCCCGCTCCTCCTTGACAGACAGGGCGAATATCGCTATGATGAACCTGGCCACAATCCAGGAAAACTACTCCCTTATGATCACCGCAACAGGACTTACGAAGAGCTATTCAGAAAAAGACGCAGTCCGCGGACTCAGTTTCACTGTCGGCAAAGGTGAGATCGTCGGGTTTCTCGGGCCGAACGGTGCGGGAAAATCCACAACCGTGAAGATGCTGACCGGCATGATACTCCCCACGAGCGGGACTGGAACTGTTGCGGGCTTCGATATCATAACCCAGCCCATCGAGGCAAAGAAGCGGCTCGGGTACGTTCCTGAATCGGGAGCGCTGTTTGAAACGCTCACCGGGGGAGAATACCTGCAGTTCATCGCCGATCTTCACCATCTGGACAGGGATGTCGCCGGGCGGAGGGCGGATGAGTTCCTCGATCTTTTCGGTATACTGACGGAGAAGGACCGGCGGCTTCAGGAGTATTCGAAGGGGATGAAGCAGAAAGTCCTCATCGCGGCGGCACTCATACACCAACCCGAAGTCCTCTTCCTTGATGAACCGCTTAACGGGCTCGACGCCAACGCGGCGCTCGTCTTCAAGGAGATAATCAAACGACTCGCCGCCCAGGGGATAGCGATTCTCTTCTGTTCCCACATACTGGATGTCGTGGAGAAGCTCTGTCCCCGGATCATCATTCTCAATGAGGGGACCATTATCGCCGAGGGAACGCCGGAGGGCATCGCTGACCGGACGGGAGAGAAGACGCTCGAAGAGGCTTTCTGCAGGCTGACAGGCGTCCGGGATGCGCGTGAATCGGCCAGGGAGTTCCTCGAGGCTCTCGGGCGATGATTCCCGACGGTCTCCTGAATCTGTTCGGTGTCGACCCCATTCAGTGGCGGGCGCTGCTCCGGACTTCATACCTCCTCCTCAGAAGAAACCCCGGATCCGTCAAAGGGCTCCGGACCGGCAGCACGTCCAGGGTGACCGGGATTGCAGTGATGCTGGTTTTCTACCTGATCCTCGGGGTAATATTTGCCTTCGTTCCCTGGGGGAACAACGACCCGTCCATCGCGGCATCCCTGGTGCTCACCCCCACCTCCATCTTCATCGCCTCACTTATTCTGCTCGAATTCGGTGCGACGATTATTTCACCGGAAGACTTTGCGGTATTGAGCGTGCAGCAGGTTTCATCCCGCACATACTTCGCGGCCCGTGTCAGTGTCATCATCCTTTTGACGCTCCTGTTCGCGGCGGTCCTGAACCTTCCTTCCGCGGTCTCGCTCTCCATAAGGAGAGGTCCGCTGGAGGGTTTTGTGTGGGTTATCGCGGCCTCGGCAAACGCGCTTGCAACCGGAATGGGGATGATTCTCCTGTATGCGGCGGCGCTCCGTTTTATCCCGTACCGGCGCCTCATGACGCTTCTGGCGTACATGCAGATGTCCCTCTCATTCCTGATTTACGGAGGGTTTGGACTCCTCTCGTCCCGGATCGGGGGCTTCATGTCGGGGATGACCATGGCCGTTCCCTGGTGGTGGTATTTTTTGCCGCCGGTCTGGTTCGCGTCATTCACGGCGCTCGCAGCCGGGATCTGAACGATGCAAAGCATGTTCTTCGCCTTCTGCGGTATCGTTCTCCTCGGTGTGCTTCTTCCCGCCGGTGCGTCGAAGATCTCCCTTTCCTATGCTGAATCGGTCTCTCGCGCCGCAGTGCTCGAATCCGCGCGCCGCCCCACTCTCCGCCTCAGGCGGCTGGTCTCGCTGCTCAAACGGTCGGAAGACAGGGCGATCGCGACACTCATCGCTCGCCAGTTCCGCTATGACATCAGGTTTAAAATGACCGTTCTCGGGATCATCCCCCTGACCGCACTCTACGTTTACCAGGGACTGCAGGGAGGGGGGAGAATCTACGACCCGTTTCAGCAGGGATTCGACATCAAGGGGATGGCGGGTTCTTCACTTCTCTATGTTGCGATCATACTATTCCCCGGCATACTCAAAGACGAGATCGGGAAGTCTGATAATTTCCAGGCCGCCTGGGTCTTCTTCACGACCCCCGCGGACCGGGCCACACTCGTCCTCGCGGTCAAGAGGGTCCTCACGGCCTATTTTCTGATCCCCTATCTTTTTCTCCTCGGGTTCGTCTTTTACTACTTCTTCAGGAACCCCTTGCATGTCGTCATGCACGAAGTAGTCATCCTGCTGGCGAGCCAGCTTCTCCTCCAGATCGCGTTTTTTATCTCGCCACGCCTCCCGTTTTCCGCTCCGCGGGGCATGGGGGAACGGGTCGGTCTCACGACATTCATCATGCTGCTGGGACCCGTGCTCCTGCTGGTCATGCTGGCGTTCTTCTCCCGCTTCTTTTATACAAATGCACTCTCCTATATTGTGGGGACATCCGCCCTAGGCATTCTCGTAATGATTGTCGAGCGGCTCCTCAGGCTCCGTGTCTTGCGCAAAGTGGGAGGACTTGAATTTGCCGGGTAGCGATCTATGATGCCGTTGCGCACGCTTGGTTCGTCGGATCTCCGTGTCAGCCCCATCGGGCTCGGCTGCTGGCAGTTCAGCAAAGGACCGGGGCTTATGGGGAGATACTGGCCCGAACTCGCGGACCCCATCGCTCTGGAGATAGTGAGAAAGAGCATCGAAGGAGGCGTTAACTGGTTCGACACAGCGGAAGCATACGGCTGGGGAACGTCGGAGCAGACCCTTTCTTCCGCTCTTTCATCGTTGGGGAAAAGGGCCGGAGAGGTTGTCATCGCGACGAAGTGGTGGCCCGCATTCCGGACAGCAGGGTCGATCCTCAGGACCGTCGACGTCCGCCGGCGGCGGCTGGGGGGGTTCCCCATCGACCTGTACCAGGTCCATCAGCCGTTCGGCTTTTCTTCTGTCGAGAAGGAGATGGATGCGATGACCAGGCTGGCGGAAAGGGGGAACATAAGATTCATCGGTGTGAGCAATTTCAACGAAAAGCGGATGAGGCGTGCCGATGCGTGTCTTCGCCGCCACGGTCTCAGGCTTGTCTCAAACCAGGTGAGCTACAGTCTTCTGAACCGGCGGATCGAATCGAACGGAGTCCTCCATGCCGCAAAAGAACTCGGGGTCTCGATCATTGCGTATTCTCCCCTTTCGCAGGGGATACTCTCGGGCAAGTTTCACGCTCAGCGCCCGGAATCCGGCCGTGTATCGGGAGTTCGCCGGTATCTCCGGAATTTTTCACTCAAGGGTTTGGAACGAACACGCCCCCTGGTGGCTCTGTTGACCGAAATCGCAGGTGCACACGGCGCCGTCCCCGCGCAGGTCGCCCTCCAGTGGCTCGTTTCGTTCAACGGAGAGACGGTCGTGGCGATACCCGGTGCCACATCGCCCGCTCAGGCGGAAGATAATGCCGCTGCGCTGAATTTTGCACTCACCCCCGGCGAACTCGGCTCGATCGCCGAGGAATCGAGGCGAATCTCACCGTGATGCCGCCCGTTACTCGGCCCGTTGTTTGGCCCGTTACTCATTGAGAAATCGATTCGAGCGGTGTATCGTACGGTTGACACTCTCCTGAATCTCCCCTACATTGACAACATGGCTGTCCCGTGAGCGACCGCCCTCCGGCGACGCTTCACCCCCCGTTTTAAGGACTTAAGAGGAATTGTCGATCATGCAAATCTATGTGGGAAACCTCCCCGTCGAGACCGACGATGCCGGCTTGAAGGCGATGTTCACGGAGTTTGGTGAGGTCCTCGCTGCCTCCATTGGAAAAGAAAAGGGATACGGATTCGTCGAAATGAGGAAAGCGTCCGAAGCCCGCGCCGCGGTTCATGGCTTGCGCGGGAAAGACATGCAGGGGAAGCCCCTTCGCGTAAAGGTGCTGAAACCCGGAGATGAATTCCACGCCCAGGCCCAGGCCCTTCATGGAGGCCGGGGTATGAAGGGGGAGCCCCGTTCAGGCGGCGACGGGACCTACAGGGGGAGCGGGGCCATAAGGAGAGGCGGCCAGAGAGGTAGCTAAGTCGGCATAGTACAGGCCACGGTTATTATTGCGAACCTTTTTTGTCCCTTTCGATGCCGGGAAAGGGACGGAAGACGTTCATGCATTTCCATGGGGGTAGAGAATACATTTCCAGATTCGTCCTTTCATATGCGGGCCCCTTCATGGCCCTGCTTCTGGTGGTTCTCGGGCTCACCGGCAACCTCTTCTCAAGTGATCCGCTCATCATCGGGGGGCAATGCGTAGGACTGGCTCTGATCGTCTGGGCGCGGATCGCTTTTGGTCGGCAGAGATTCAACATATCCGCCAGGCCTGCTGAGGGACCTCTCCTCCGAAAGGGTCCTTACCGCGTAATCCGCCATCCGATGTACGCCGGTGCGTCGCTTCTTCTTATAGTGACAGTCATCGGACATCTGAACATGTTCACCGCCGCAATCGGAATTCTCGTACTCATTATCATCCCGTGGCGAATACACATCGAAGAAGAACTTCTCAAATCCACCTACGCGGATTACGCCGGGCATGCTTCGAAGACAAAGAGATTAATCCCGTTCGTCTATTGATCCCGATTCCCGTATCGGTGATTCAGCACACTCACTTACACGCCATGTACCGTCCCAGACTAAAGGTCCCAGCCCACAGGAACCTTCCGGTTGATTTTCAGTAGAGGAAACTGTATCTTCATTTGGCGTTCACGTGTTCGAAACTTCCCGAGCAATTGCGAGGCGCTGCAAAACAGATTGATTTTCCCGGACGCTTAGCTCAGTTGGNNGTTCGACCCCAGCAGCGTCCACAAACACTTTTGGCATACTTCTCTTACGAAGACTCCGATCTTTTGAGCAGGTCTTCGTAGCAGAGCGAACTCCCGAAGTTAGCTTCTGCGCGTATTGAAGATCTGCCAGAAAGTCTTCCACCGCAGGTGCTCTACTGCAACTTCTCCACTGCCGACCTCCCCTCCTCGAATGCTCCCGTCTGTTTTCCTGGCCTGAAATTCCTTCACCGTATTTCCACGCGGAAACAATGCGGAAGGAAATAGTTCCGCTTTTCCTTGCTTCCGCTCTTACATCTCCATTCCTATAGATGTACCGTCGGCACAAGCCCTGCGAGTCCAAACGGATCCTAACCGACGGTTCTTTGGGGATATACTGGATCCGGGATCATATCGCTGAACCTCTCCGGCACGAGGTTCATGTATTTGAAGTGAAGTGAATGAAGTCATTCACGCTACTATGTCCAATCGGAAGAGAAGCGTAATTGTCGTCTCGAAGGGTGTTGTCTTCCCCGCAGTCCCGAAACGAGAGACCGTGTCCTCGGGGAGTTCAATCCGGCACCCATAGATCCGGTGGGACCTTTAGGAAGCCAGGCAAAGGGGATGAAGTCCTGAGCGAGATGAATGAGTTGTGCGAATGGCAGGAGCTTATTCGGGAGGACTTTCCGAGG
>PMJR01000080.1 GCA_003158475.1 Ignavibacteriota bacterium
ATGAACTTTCATATCGATCCGGCTTTTGTGAATGACCTTTACCAGAAAGTGGGGCTCGACTTTGCTGAGAAAGTGATCGATCCGGCCTTCAATGACTTCGTCAAGGAGGTTGTCCCGACTTACCCGATCGGTGAGATTCTTCCCAAAAGAGAGGAGATCCGGAAGAGGGCGATGACAAAATTGGGAGATAACCTGTCGCGGTACCACATCATCGTCGATGACATCTACTTTGCCAACATCCGATTCTCGACCGGGTATGAAGGCGCGGTCGAGGCCAAGCAGGTGGCCCAACAGCAGGTGGAAACCCAGAAACAGGTTCTGGCCCAACGCGAGATCGAAGCGCAGCAAAAGGTCGCCACGGCAAAGGGGGAGGCCGAATCGATTCTCGTCGTGGCCCAAGGCCAGGCCAAAGCCAATGAGGTCCTGTCCCACTCGATCAGCCCGATCCTCGTACAGTATAAAGGGGTCGAGAAATGGAATGGGATTTTACCGCAAGTCTCCGGAGGCGTTGTGCCCTTCATCGACTTGAGCAAGATGGGTAGTGCCGGCACGGAAGGAAGCAAGAAATAGGTACCGGACACCTATTGGGAGCTAACCTGTTGATTTCACGCATGAACGATCCCACTTCTTGGCGTTAGGCCCTTCAGGGGTCGAGACCTGAAGCCGTCGCCACCGTCGGGGCATCCCTACGATGGCTCCTTGACGAGATTGAACTCTTCCTCGGCCAGTTTGTGATCCCCGTACCAGATCTCAAACCGCCACTTCCCGGTTACGATTTCATACGGGAGATCGAGCCCATATCCTTCCACCCCTGTCAATTCCCCCTCCGCGGAGGTCGTGTAACCTATATTGACCACATAGCCTTTTGAGACGGTCCCATCTGGCTTGTGTATTTCTGGGTGCGTCACCACCTTGCGCAACGTGATCCTGGTATTGCCGGGCAACCCACTGACCGTGAATTTCAAGCCAAACCTTTTGCCGGCTTTCGCCACCACTTCATGGGACCTCGTGGTGAACTTCACGCTGTTCAGATCGATTCGCCTGGACACACCCGAAGTCGTTCCGGGCGCACTCACCTGCTCCACGGTTTCAGCGGTATACTCGCCGGAATCCGTCACAATGCATTTCGGCTCGCCTGGAGCCTGTCCCATTACTTCCAGGGCAAAGAGTGGAATCGTCATGAGAGACATACAGGACATTAGGATAAATCGGTTCATGGTCTATTCCTCCTGAAGTACACGCAAGCAGAAGGCCACGGTTCCTGCTTCCCACGCGATTCGCCTCGGGTGTGTGCATCGCTCCGGGGCAGTTATATATCACAAGTTGTTTGTGCCTACAACGCATCGAGCGCTAGGATTTTCATGTCACTCCTAGCGGTGAGTTGGGGCGGCCAGGCTAGAACTGGGCAAAGATAAGATGTGGGCTCGCATGGCGGGGGTGGCACCAGCGTTGTGCGTTTGGTTTAGAGTGGACAGAAGTATTGGGATGGAAAGGGAAACTTCTGCTGTGTGTGGCTGGTTAGCTGAAGATCTGGCCGGCCTGTTCTTGGGGCGGAAGCATTCTTGCGGGCCAGAGGACTAGCTGAACAAGAGCAGGGCCAGCATAACCCCGATCCCGAGGAATTCCGTCACGCGACTCAACGCGACCGTGTCCGGGGTATCCCTTTGCGCGGTGTCCGCAGACCGATCTGGAAAGATCTCTGGAACCTGTTGTCGCATCTTGCTCCTCCCGTTTGGAGGCCAGGCTTGGTTAGAACACAAAGAACCCTACAGAGCTTTGCGCACAGTCCCCCCTGCGCTGGCGGCGTGCGCGAGCTATCTAGTGTAGATGTGCTCGATCAGAACCGCATACTTGACCAGAAGCACGCCCGCCATGACGCCCGCCACGGACACAACGGTCCCGAATGCGCCCACAAGGCGATTGGTCTTCCGGGCCTCTCCCGGCACGATGCCAGGGCGGCTCCCCAACGGCAACCCCACCGTGATGTGGTTCTCGAGGACGTAATCCGACCGGACGCGTGAGGCGGCCTCCTCGACTAAGCGGAGGGCTGTCCACTCCAGTTGCAGCGACGGCACCTTTCCGCGCAAGACGATCCTGACGGGGACGTTTCGCCGGAAAGGAATCCGGACAGTCGGAGCGATGGAGGTGCGCAAGAACACGAGATGTTCGAATAACGCGCCATTGATGCGCGATTCGAGATCCTGCGCCTGCTCCTTCCGCTTGCTCCAGAAGTCATGCACCTTGCCGATCGCCAGGAATACCAGGATTGCCCCGACGACCACCGCGACGGACGCGAGGACCTCGTGTTGTCCCGCCACCGGAACGGTCGCCGTGGGGAGGCCGAGCGGAAACGTCGTCGACGGATTCGGGGTCTGCGCTGCCCCCACCCGGGGCACGAGCCCCATCATCACCAANNCGATTCGATCCATATCACATCCGATAGACTGAATACGAGGATACAAGATTGCAGTCGCTGTGCCATGTTCATGAACATGCGTATCCTGCTGATACTAAGGCGTTATGACGAAAGGAGAGCGAAACGAGAGGGTGTCCATGAGCGGTGGGTTGCGCAATCCTGACCAAGCCGTTCAATTCTACCCGGCTGGCCTTTCTACACTGCCGAAACTGGATTCCGCATGGACTCTCGATCGCACATCATGCCGCCAGCTTCGCCAGATCGGATTCATGACGCGGCCCGCCCAGAATCGATCGCCCCACGAGTCGCGCGGCACGCGAGAGGCGATAGCTTGTCATCGGGGGTGCGAGAAGTTCGGGCGGAAGCGTGGGAAAGGAAGAAATGGATACCGGACAACTATTGGAAGCTATTCTATTGATTCACCGAATGGACGATCCCAAT
>PMJR01000133.1 GCA_003158475.1 Ignavibacteriota bacterium
GTTCTACGCCTATAGCGGCATTCTGCGATGGGTTGTCGATGGGTGGCTCGAGTATTAACGCCAGGATCCGGATGAGCATGGACAAGGTCAAATGCTTGTTGTGCGGTTAAAAGCGATTGCGGAGCGGAGGGGAGTCAAGCCCGGTCAGCTGGCGCCGGCATGGGTGCTCGCGAAGGGGGGGAAGCGCGGATGGAGCAATCCAGGATGGAGAACTTCGCGTAATGGAGGTCCTCGCAATGGCGAGATATATTGCGCTGCTTCGCGGCATAAACGTCGGGGGGCACAGGAGGATCGCGATGTCAGACCTGCGCGAACTCATGGCACACATAGGGCTCGAGGACCCACAGTCAATACTCCAGAGCGGGAATCTGATGTTCCGGAGCAAAGCTCAGCCGACCGGAAAGCTTGAGCAACTGCTGGAGGCGGGGACAAAGAAGCGATTGTCCCTCGAAACGCACTTCTTCGTACGCACTGCACAGGAATGGCAATCCGTCATTGCCCACAACCCCTTTCCTGAGGAGGCAGAACACGATCCAGGCCATCTCATTGTCATGTTCTTCAAGAGTGCACCGGAGCCCCGGGACGTGAAGGCCCTCCAGAGCGCAATCGCAGGTTCCGAGGTAATCCGGGCGGATGGGAGGCAGGGGTACATTATCTACCCTGACGGCCAAGGCCGATCCCGTTTGACAAATGCGCTCATCGAGTCAAGACTGGGCACAAAAGGAACCGCGCGCAATTGGAACACGGTTCTGAAACTCGCTTCAATCGCCTCTGAGAAATGAGTACCGAAGAGGAAGAACGGTTGCACAGGACAGAGTACAGGAGGAGGTACACCATGCGTCAAACAATTGCATTACTTTTCGCGATCTGTTTCCTTGGCTGCGAGGGGAACAATGAAGTCATCAACCCGGGTACGTTGACTTTCCCCCTGACTGTCAACCTCCGGGCCGGAGAGTCCGTCCGACTCCCCCAGCTCGGCTTTATCGCCAGATTCGACAGTGTGACATCAGATTCAAGGTGCCCGCTGGGGGCGGAGTGCGTCTGGCAGGGAGACGGCGCTACGCGCATCTCGATATTCCGGGATGTGGACCAGGCTGTCACATGCACGCTCCACACAACATTCTTCCCAACACTGATCCTGGTGAACGGGGTGACAGTTCAGCTCAAAGAGCTGGATCCTTACCCTCACCTTGGGCTCATGATGGACCAGTCAGTCTACGTCGCAGTTCTGGAGATAAGCCGGGCGGGGATCCGATAACGGCAACCACTGTTCCGAAATCGCCGCAATGACCAAACAGAGCCCGGCCGAATTTCTAAGCCCTGGTTCGTTCCGCTCCTGGCTTGCACAACACCACGCAAAGACGCCCGAGCTGATCGTCCGCATTTATAGGAATCACGCAGCGGACAAGGGGATCACATACGGACAGGCTCTCGACGAAGCGCTCTGTTTCGGATGGATAGACGGAGTCCGGCGGAGCTTTGACAAAGAGAGCTTCACGACCCGCTTCTCACCCCGCCGGCCGCGGAGCATCTGGAGCCAGGTGAACGTCACCCACGCTCAGCGGCTGATCAAAGAAGGACGCATGGCCAAGCCGGGTCTTGTTGCTTTTCAGGCCCGGGACCAAAAACGGACCGGGGTCTATTCTTTCGAGAAGAGGCCGTCGGAACTCTCCCCGGCGCATGTAAGGAAGTTCCGCGCGGAAAAGAGGGCATGGGAGTTTTTTCAGGGCCAGGCGCCCTGGTACAGGCGTACAAGCGCGTACTGGGTTATAAGCGCCAAACGGGAGGAGACGCGGGAGAAACGGCTCGGAATCCTCATTGCCTGCTCAGCGCGCGGCGAGCCCATTCCTGCGCTGGCGCGATCGCGGAAATCGGACCGGTAACGAAATAGCTCGAATGCCAGGTGCAGAATGGAGAATTCGCGGGAATACGTGGACAGTTCTGGAACAGGGCCGGGCATCACCGTGCACTAGCTGCAATCCCTTGTCATGATATTACTCCCTCAAAATACCGCCCTGGTCCTCATCGATTTTCAGAAAGCCATAGACCATCCCTCCTGGGGAGAGCGAAACAATCTGCAGGCGGAAGAGAATGTCGGCCGATTGCTCGCACACTGGCGCCGGACATCAAGGCCCATCGTTCATGTTCGCCACGTTTCCCGGTTCCCCGCATCGACGTACCGGGACGGTCAGCCAGGCGTGGAATTCAAGGACGTCGCTATCCCTGCGGCCGGAGAACCCGTCCTAACAAAACAGAGTGCAAGCGCCTTCATCGGGACGGCACTTGAGGGGTTGCTTCATGACAATGGCATCGAGGACGTGGTGATCGCCGGGGTCATTACCAACAACTGTGTCGAAGCGACCGCGAGGATGGCCGGCGATCTGGGATTCCGGACGACAGTCGTATCGGACGCGACGTTCACGTTCGGGCGTCAGGATTTCGACGGCCGCTTCAGGACCGCCGATGAGGTCCATGCGATGTCGCTGGCGAACCTCGACGGCGAATACGCCTCCATACGCACCACCGGGGAGGTCCTCAAGAGTGCGGGAGGTTGAAACCCCCCCCCGGGGCCATCCCCAGGTGAAACCGCAGGGCTGATCGACAAACAATCTTACGCACAGGAACTTTGCAACGATGAGACTACAATGACTTCGGAGCATTGAATTCATGAGCAGCATATTGATCGACAGGTCCCATACGCCGGACGATGAGATACTCTCCGGCGTGCTCGGAGCCTCATTCAAGAGCTGGACGGAGATAAAGACCTCCATCACGGAGCAACACGGCGCAACCAGAGAGGAATGGAAATACTACGGCGGCAAGTCCGGATGGGTCCTCAAACTTCTTCTCAAAAAACGCAATCTGTTCTTTCTGATACCCGACAGGAAACACTTCACGATCGGCTTTGTCTTTGGTGACAGGGCCGTGGACGCAATCGGGCGGAGCACCCTGCCCGCGACAATGATCAGTGAAGTGAGAAAGGCCAGACGGTACGCTGAGGGTAGGGGGCTTCGGATCGAGGTGAGGAACCGTACGACGGTCAAGCAGATCCTGAAACTGGTGGAAATCAAGGCACGTTTCTGAGCCGAGCCCACCGCAGGGAACAGAGAGCAGATTGGCTGGAACGAAGGGGAGAACTGTGGGCGTGAGGGAGGATTTGCGCAAAGGAAAATCCCATGAGCACAAGGAAGAGACTCGAACGAAGCACGGATCGGCTTCTTCTTGTGGCCGCAACGCCGGACGATCTCCGCGCTGAACTTGTATCTCCGTCAAACCTGGGCTTCCTGCTCAACGCGGATATCCCGGCGGACTGGCCCCCGGGAGAATATGATCGGAAAGCCCAGGTGTTCTTCCGCGATCGGATGGAACAGACGGGGCCTTCTGCAATGGGTTGGTATGTCTGGTATGCGGTTCTCCGTGCCCAACCCGGAATCAAAGCGACGCTTCTCGGAGCCGGAGGGTTTCTCGGCCCTCCCAACGGCACCGGAGAAGTTGAAATCGGATTCTCTGTGGCGCAGGCATGGCAGGCGAAAGGATTCGCAAAAGAAATGGTCGGCGGCCTCGTGAGCCAGGCACTCTCCGACCGCCGGGTGAACCGTGTCGTAGCGCACACGAGCGAACTAAACATCAGATCGCGTTCGGTTCTCGAGGGGAACGGATTTCACGTTGCCGGCGCAGGAACTGAGACCGGGAGCCTGCGGTACGAACTTCATCGCGATTCGACAGGAGTGCTGTAGGTCGAAGAAATGTCACCCCTTCCTTCAGGAGAAGGTCGACACTGTTGAAGTAGTGGTCCGCAATACCGACATCATGCGGCGAACGGCACATTCAGGGAGCGGCTTCCACATCGAGGAGAAGAGATGAAAGCAAAGAAGGGATCCTGGAAGAAGGGACGGGGGAAACTTGGCGTGCTTGCCCCCCTGTTGGGCGCATGGAAGGCAGAGGCGATGTCTCCGATGGGGAAAATCCGGTGCACACGGAGATTTACATCCGCTCTCGGCGGCAATTACGTTCAGCTTGTGGCCCAATGGGAATTCGGCAAGGGGATGTACGAAGAGACCGCCCTGTATGGTGTCAGGGACGGCACACTCTCTTTCTGGTCGTTCACGTCAGACGGAAAGCGGTCGGAAGGAACGATCGCAAACGGGAGCGACGTCCATGGCCAGGCGATCGCGTTCGAAGCGGAGATGCCGGCAGGACGCGCGCGGATGATCTACTGGCCGGACGAGGAGGGGGGCTTCCGCTGGGCGGTCGAGGCAAAGTCGAAAAAGGGATGGCGCCGGTTTACCGAGCATCACTATGTCCCCGCCTGACGGCGACTACTCAGCTCTTCTATGATTGCGGCGAATGAGACTGAAGACACGGAGCCTGACAGATAAAAGGAATCATCAATCAATTCTATTCGGCGCATCCACGACCCGTATGCAGCCCTGCGGTACCCGGCGTACCGCAATTTCATTACTGCCACGTTCCTGTTCACGATCGCGTTTCTCATACAGGAGGTCGCGCTCGGTTATGAGCTGTACACAATCACCCATGATCCTCTCGCACTCGGGCTGACGGGGCTTGCCACGTTCGTACCGTTCATAGGGCTCTCCCTCTTCGGAGGGCATCTGGCGGACCGGATGAGCAGACGCCTGATCATACTCGTTGCAATCGGCGTCATCACACTCGGCTCGCTTTTCCTTCACTTCTTCGCCCGGTCAGTTGAGGCGGGAAACGTCTCCCCGGCGGTCCTCGTCCCCGTGATATATGCGACGGTATTCATGATCGGGGTGTGCCGGGCCTTCCAGTCACCGGCCGCCTCTTCGCTCCGGGCCTTCCTTGTCCCTATCGCAGTGTACGAAAACGCCGCTACTTGGAGCACCTCGGCCTTCCAGGCCGGCGCAATACTCGGCCCCGCGATTGCCGGGTTTCTCTTTTCCTGGCTCGGATTCTCCGATACGTTGCTTGTCGTCATCTCCCTCTTCGCCTGCGCCCTTTTCCTCTACTCACGGACAGGGGACAGCCGCGGCACCGGAACGCCCGCCCGGGGATCGTTGCTCGCGAGCGTCAGGGAAGGAGTGGGCTTTGTGTGGAAGACGAAGGTCATCCTCTACGCGCTCTCACTCGACCTCTTTTCAGTCCTCTTCGGCGGCGTGTTCGCCCTCCTCCCCATATACGCGCAGGACATACTGAACGTCGGCGCCCAAGGTCTCGGGATACTTCGCGCGGCCCCTTCCGCAGGGGCGGTGATCATGCTGATGGTGCTCCAGAGGGTGTCACCAATGCGGCATGCATGGCGCACTCTCCTGACATCCATCGCCGGGTTCGGCGCGTCCGTCATCGTATTCGCACTTTCCCCGTGGATGGGTCTTTCTGTCGCTGCGCTTTTCGTGAGCGGGGCATGCGACAGCATCAGCGTGGTGATCCGTCAAACAGTCCTCCAGTTGAAGACCCCGGACGCAATGCGCGGCCGCGTCATGGCGGTGAACGGGATTTTCGTATCGTCGTCAAACGAACTCGGGGCGTTCGAGTCCGGGACCACGGCCAAATTGATCGGAGTCGTGCCCTCGGCCGTATTCGGAGGGGTGATGACACTTCTCATCGTCGGCTGGGTTTCGCTGAAGGCGAAGGAACTGTTCAACGTGAGGTTCGATTCGAGAGGACAGGATGGCTGATACGATATGTCACGCCACGCAGGGAGGGCTCCTGATGATTGCCCCCTTCATCGCGAGAATACGCAGAAAGGTGTGGATCTGGGTGCTCGCCCTGGCAGGTGCGTTTTTCGGCGCTCTCCCCGATCTCTTCGGCGCCTACGGCAACCTGGTCCGACATGATCAATGGAAGCTCTACATGTCCGCGCACGCGGGGTCCATGGGACAGATCCTCCGCTACATCCCGATGTACTGGCTTCACCTGTTCGTAGATTCATTCACACACGGCCCCGGAAAACGGTGGTGGATATGGAACGAAAGGCTGTGGGTTGAGGTGGCGCTCTGGGCGTTCAACATCGCCATCATCGCGTGGTTTACAAAAATATGGAGGCGAAACCTCCCTCACGATGAAGTGCGCAACAGGGTGGGGGGTCTGTATCGAGTGGGACCGGGATAGCGACACCCGATCGAGCCGCAAAGATGAGCCGCAAAATGGGCTCGGGCCCTTCAGGTCACGCCCTACCGCCGCGGCACGATTGTGTCACACGGCAGGTGCGATTCCTGTCAGGCCCAAGATTCGAGAAGAGAATTCTGAACTACGGACGATCTCAGCGCCGACGACCCATCGCCCGGTACCCGCCACCACCTCCCCCGTACGAACGATAACGGATACCTCCGTAATTCGGAGCGTACTGGTGATGGTAATAGTAAGGTCGATAGAATCCACCCCCGTATCCCCCCCAATATGAAGAGAAATACCACGGGGACCACCAGGGAGAAGCCCCCCACCAGTAATAAGGCGGGTATGTCGCATAATACCTGTCGGGTGATTCGCCACCTCCCCATGGCTCATCCGTCCTCATCATCGCGCTGATGAGAGTGTCGCTTACGCCCGAATCAGCCAGCTCGATGACATCGGGCGTGCGGAGATGAAACGTCGAACCCGAGTTTCTGATCATGCTGATGATGACATTGTCGCCGATCCTGGCCTTC
This sequence comes from Ignavibacteriota bacterium, assembly GCA_003158475.1. Taxonomy (GTDB): domain Bacteria; phylum Bacteroidota; class Ignavibacteria; order UBA10030; family UBA6906; genus Fen-1273. Next base: position 6,630 of record PMJR01000133.1, read on the forward strand.
GAGAGCGCGATGACATCCTGCGTCGTCATCAAGGCGAGTGAATCCCGCACCGGGGGACGATCCCGGTACCGGTACCTGGAATACTCAGGCACGCACCCTGACGCCGCGAGGGCAAACAAACAAAGAGCAAGTCCCACTCTCCTCCGATTCATGACCCCTCCCTTCTTCCTGCCGGCGTTCGAGCCCATGAAGGCCGGACACCGACGATATTCCATTCGATATATCTAACATCTGAAGCAATGAACAACTGCCCGGCCTTACGATACCCTTTCCCATTAGACAACGGGCAGGCCTCCGGGTTTAACCACGAATTTCCCCCGTCAACCTAATCCGCGGCGACGGCTTCGCTCCTGTGCGAGACACCGTTCCCGTTAAATGCTTCGACGGCAAGGCAATAGCCCTGCCCGACATCCAGCACATGAACAGTTCATTTCTGAGGGGGGGGAGACTGGAACCGGCCAGAGGAGCAGAATATGAGGAGGGAGAGAGCGGCTCCCGCGATGGCACTGCCCGATTGCAACGGATGGCCCAGATGGTCATCCTTTGTGAATTGCTTCTTTGACCCTGGATGGAATCATGGGGAGTTCGAAAATTCGTGCGCCGACTGCGTCATATATCGCATTTGCGATCACAGCACCCATCGTGACTATGGCCGGTTCGCCTCCTCCCTGAGGGGGAGAATTCTCATCGTCCAGAATGTGCGTTTCAATCTTCGGGAGCCATGAGAACCGCGGGATTTCATATGTCCCGAAATTAAGGTCCGTGATCTCCCCTCCCTTGAAATGGAGCCCCTCACGCAGGGCATACCCGAGCCCCATCGTGATGCATCCCTCCATCTGGATCGTCGCTCCTGCAGGATTGACCACGAGCCCCATATCCTGGACGGCGAGGACTCGCTTTACCCTGACATCTCCCGTTCCTTTGTTCACTTCGACTTCGGCAATCGATGCCACGTACGTCCCTGCATCAATCCCGAGAGCGACGCCATGTCCCCTTCCACTCGGGGATTTCGCCGGCTTCCAACCGAATTTTTCGGCTGCAGTCTGCAGCACGCGTTTCATTTTGGCATCCGAAAGGTGCTGGAGGCGGAATTCGACGGGATCGACCCCGGCTCTTGCGGCCATGATATCGATCTGCGATTCCCTGGCAAACGAGTTCGTGTTGTTTCCCGGTGCGCGCCACGCGCCGGTGGCAAAGGGATGAGCCCCCTCAGCTCCGACCCAGCTCGAATTGTACGCAGTGGTCCGGTGGTTCGGGATTTCATAGAAGTGGGGTGCTCCCCTTTCGCCGGCGAAATAGACGTTGTAATCCCAGAAACTGATCCTGCCTTTTCCTGTAATCCCGGATCTGATCTTGACCACGGCTGCCGGGCGGAACGTATCGTAAAAGAATTCCTCGCTTCTCGTCCAGGCCACCTGGACCGGGCTCCCGCTCAGGCGGGCGAGTCGCGCCGCTTCGACGACCTGGCGGTGCGCGGTCTTCCCGCCAAACCCCCCTCCGACGAACGGGGTGATAACTCTGACGTCCTCGGTGCGGAAGCCGAGCTCTTTCGCCACTTCCTCCCTCGCCCCGAACGGCGCTTGCGTCGAGGCCCAGACAGTCGCTCTTTTTCCCTCGATCTTTACGACCGCCGTGTGCGGCTCCATGGGGGCGTGGGCGACGTACGCATTGAGGTATGTCTGTTCCAGAACCGAAGAGGACTCCTTCTCGCCGGAGGCGAGATCCCCCGCTTGTGCTACGACCTTCCCCCCGGGGGCGACTTTCAGAAGGTGGTCGTAGATCGATCTGTCGTCAACATTCGCCGGCGGGGTGTCGAACTTCGCCTTGATTTTCGAGAGAGCCGCCTGTGCAACATCCGGGTACTTGTGCAGGACCGCAACGAGGTCCCCGTCCCGGATCACCCGGGCCCCTTCCACCTTGCCGGCTTCGCCGGTGTCAACGTCGAGGAGTTTCGCCCCGTGTGCGGGAGGGCGAAGGATCTTCGCGTAGAGCATCCCCGGGAGCTGGATGTCGCCCGCGTATTGTGCCTTGCCGGTGACCTTCTCGCGCGCATCCCTCCTGGTGAGGGGCTTGCTCATGATCTTGAATTCCGACGGCTTCTTGACAACCACGGGGTCGGTGAGGTGGCGCTCGATCCTTTTTCCTTTCGCCAGCGCGGCATAGGTGGTGCGGATTTTCGTATTTGTCCGATCAAACACCGCACCCCCCTCTGTTGCCAGATCCTTCACCGGGACCTTGAGCTGTTCCGAGGCCATCTCGATCAAGACCCTCCGCGCTTCGGCAGCCGCTGTTCTGAGCGAGGGGCCGAATGCGCGGGTACTCAGCGAGCCAAACGTCCCCCTGTCCCACGGACAGAGATCGGTGTCGCCCATGACCATGTCGACGTTGTCGATGTGAACATCCATCTCGTCGGCGAGCATCTGTGCCAGGGAAGTGACGATCCCCTGCCCCATTTCGATCTTGCCTGTGTAGCAGGCCACGCGACCGTCCTCGCCGATCTTCAGGTACGCATTGAAATCCGAGGGAACATTCTGCTGCGCGACCCTCCCGGGGCCTTCCTGTGTAAAGAACGAGATGTCCCGGATCTTAAAGAAGAGGAATATGCCGGTCCCGGTTGTTTTCAGAAAACCCCGGCGATCCATAGGAACTGCAGCCTCTTCAGGGTCGTTCGCCCAGTACTGGTATTCGTTCATGTCAGAGCCCTCCGTGCATTTCTTTTGCGGCCGCCTGGATGGCCAGGATGATCCGCTTATGCGCTCCGCACCGGCACAGGTCGTCGTCCATCCCTTCGACAATCTCCGCAACAGACGGCGCGGGGTTCTTCCGCAGGAACGAATACGCATTCATGATCATGCCCGGCGTGCAATACCCGCACTGAAGCGCATCGTGTTCCATGAACGCTTTCTGCACGGGGTGCAATCCGTTTCCGGCGGCCAGCCCCTCGATCGTCACGACCTCCTTGTCCCGGGCCTCCTTCACGGGTGTCTGGCAGGAACGGACCGCTTCGCCGTTGACAATCACCGTGCATGCGCCGCAAAAGCTCTCGCCGCATCCGTATTTCGTCCCCGTGAGGCCGAGGTCGGTTCGTAGGACCCACAGGAGCAGCCGGTCGCCGTCGACTGTCAGGGAGACGGGTTTGCCGTTGAGTTTGAAACGGAGAGTTTCTTCCATGGGGCACACTCCTTGCTTCGTGATTGCAGGTTCAGCCGATCCTGAATGAGGTCATGGAGATTGCGCCGAGCTCGGTCCTGTCGTTGAAGAACGAGGCCGTTTCCTCTTCTTCTTTCAGACCGAGCGCATAGAGGAGCGGGATGTAGTGTTCTGGCGTCGGGACACCCATCTGCACTTCCTTGCTGAGGGACTTGTAGTTGACGAGCATCTCGCTGCCATTCTCCGCGATAAGGTTCTTCAACTGGTCGTTCGCCTCCCTGGCCCAGTCAAACCCCTCCGTCGCCTTCCAGTCGATCATCCTGAGGTTATGCACCATGTTGCCGCTGCCGGCGACGAGGACTCCCTTCCTTCGAAGGGGTGCAAGTTCCTTTGCAAGGTCGAAATGCCAGCGGGGTGGCTTCGTTCGGTCAAGGCTGAGTTCAATCACGGGGACGCCCCCGTCGGGGAACATGTGCCGGAGGACGCTCCAGCATCCGTGATCGAGCCCCCACTCGAAGTCGAGACCGACATCCGCGGATTTGATCCTCCGTTTTGTCTCTTCGGCAAGCTCCGGACTTCCGGGGACGGGGTACTGCACTTCATATAATTCGGGGGGAAACCCGCCGAAATCGTGAATCGTCTTCGGCTTCTCCATCGCTGTCACAAACGTACCTTTGGTCTCCCAGTGGGCCGAGATACAGAGGATCGCATTCGGTTTCGGGAGTGCTTTACCGGCCTCCCGCCACCCCCGGGAAAACTCATTGTCCGTGATGGCATTCATCGGATTGCCGTGACCGACAAACAGCACAGGCATCGGTGGGGTGTCCCCGAGGGGAGAGGTGATCCTGTTCAGATCAGAGAGGTTCATCGAAGAGTGCGGCAATCTGAGAGTTCGATGGAGGGGACGCGGGCATACGATCTCCCCGGGGAACCGACTTTGGCTTTCATGACAGGGATTGATGTCCGGAAACTCAATCCCAGGGGTTCTTCCCTTTCGTTATTCCGAGCCTCCCCCCTCCCAGGAAGAACAGGGCGAGTGCGCCGAGCAAAATGAGGGCGTCCAGCTCGATCGCCCACCCACCGCCCGCCTCCTTGATCGAGAATATCTGGTTCCTGTGCGCGAGAGTAATTGCCATGACCATGTTGATCACAATCACCGGTGCCGCGATGCGCGTGCGGAGTCCGAGGATCACCATGAGCGGCGCGACGAACTCCCCGAGATACACGCCATAGGCGAGAAATCCCGGCAACCCGACTCCGCCAAGCATGGGTTTGATCCATTCGATCCCGTTCACGATTTTGAAGTACCCGTGGAAAATGAGCACGAGCCCGACGGAGATCCTTAGAAGCAACTTCCCCAGATCTTCAGATTTTCCTGTTGCCATATGCGTTCCTCCCGATTAGTCCACACGTTCGAATGTGAATGTCTCCCGTGTTTCCTTTCCCTTTTCTATCATTGACCACTCCTGGAATATATGATCCTTGTCCTTGATCGTAATCGTGAGACCATTGATATGCGGATCCTTCTTCGATTTCAGGTTCGTCGCGTCCTGATACACGAATGTAAAGGTACGATCACTGCTTTTCTTCCTGTCGAGCCTCATGCGCGGCTGGTTTCCCATCGAGCAGTAATGCGTCGCCATGACACCGTCATTATCGAGATGGTACATTGTGATCATGCTCTCTTCCTTTCCCCCCATTCCCAGCGACTCCATGAGTGTCTTGTCTTCCGAAACCATTTTGTAGGAGAGAGTCAGCGGCTTTCCCTGCGGATCGGTCCCCTTCCATGACCCGATCAACGGTTTGAGCTGAACGAGTCCGGAAGCGGGTTGCGTTTCATGGTGCATTTGCGCAAAGCCCGCAGATGCGGTGATGGCGACGAGCATGAGGAAGGGAGCACGTTTCATGTGGCCTCGATGTTATGGTCGAAAGGGAGGATACACCAAGGTAATGGGACGGGGGGCGGGAGTCAAGAGCAGAATGTCCCGCCGAAGAGGGACCCGCCGAGGAGGGTCGCCGGCTAAAAGTGCACATTCAAGAGGGGGAGAATTTTCAGTCCCTCCGGATTGTTCCCGGCAAAGTTCAGCACTCCGATCTGCACGCCGTGAAGATTGTCGGCGTGATTGAAAATGCCGATAGAGAGGCCTCTCTGCGTATCGTACACGCGGTTATACACGCCTGTGATTATTCCCCGGGAGCACTGCACCTCCGTGGTGATGAGATTCAGGTCTATGCCCGACACACAGTCCGCTTTTGTCCGATACCCGGCAAATGTCACCCCTGAGACGGATTTCCCGCTCTGGACAGCACCAATTGTCAGGTTCACTCCCGCGATATCCTCCCTCGAGACAATCGCAGCGCCGGCAACGGTCAGGCCTTCCACACCACCGGCCCCGACGACCGCCAGCCCTGCGAGTGTGAGGCACTTCACGGATCCTTCGGATACGGCTGCGAGGCCTGCGATAGTGAGACCGAACACACTTTCCTTCCCTACGAGGCCCAGCCCGCCAATGTTGATCCCGAGGAGCCCCCCGCCCGCCACCAGGCCAAGGCCGCCAAAATTGATCCCGGTCATACCACCGCTGGCAACCGTGCCGAGACCGCCGAGGCTGATACCTGTAATACTTTTCTGACCGACAAGGCCGAGAGGGCCGATCGAGATCCCGGTCATCTCTCCCCCGCTCACACACCCCAGGCCGCCGAAGTTGAACCCCGTGAGATTCCCGCTCACCACCGTCCCCATTCCCGAGAACGTAATGCCGGTTGCGTCCCCGGAGCCAACGACGGCCAGACCCCCGATGGAAACGCCGTTGATGCCGTGTCCGCCAAACACGCCCCCCAGCCCGAACGAGATCCCGTTGATCTCTTCTCCCCCGGTGGCACCGAGCCCGAACGCGATTCCGTTTATTGTCCCGGTCATCCTCTCGCCCGGCACCCAGAGAGTGAAATTGAATCCGTTGACCTCCTCCAGACAGTCGTCGCTCCAGTTGAAGCGAATGCCGGCATGGCGGGCCGAGTTGCCGAAGCTGATCCCGTATCCGGCGACAGGCAGGTCAAGTGACGCGTGCGAACAGGGTGAACCGCTCTGTGCTGAGAGGAGGGAGGGAACAAGAAGGAGGAAAAAGGAGTGCTTCCTGAATACGGACATGCTGTAACCTACCGAACTCTGCGAGAAGACACAAGCGGGAGTAGTGTGTGGGCGCGCGGGAGGGTGCATGTACGAGTGAGACACACGCCGGATTGGTTGTAATGATTCCGGCGGCAAAGAGCCATAAGCGGGGGGCTTTGTCCACTGTGAAGTGGTATGCGCGGGCATGTTCAGCCTTGCGCTGGCGCGGAACAATTCATATATTGGAAACGTAGAATACGATATAAGTTTCCAATTCGAAAAGTGGCCCAATCGCTTAATGTTCAGCTATTCTAGGGCGAGAACAGCCCCTCAGGTTCGAATACCCATGAGGCCACACAATGAGTGACGCAGCAGATCGAGAGCGAATACTGGAAGCAGCCGCGCGGCGGTTCATGGAGCTGGGAATTTCGAAGGTGACGCTGGATGAGATCGCATCAGACCTCCGGATGAGCAAGAAGACGATGTATAAGTATTTCCCGAGCAAAGAGGATCTCCTCAAGAATGTCATACACGCCAGAATAAAGAGAAACGGTAAACGTTTCATTGATATAATGGGCTCCGGCAAGCCCTTCGGGGAAAAACTGGAGGAGATATTCACATTTGCGGGGCGGGAGTTCAGCACGGCGAGCAGGCAATTCATCGCAGACCTCCACCGTTTCGCACCCGATCTCTGGGAGGAGGCGGAGGAGTACAGGCGCAAGACCATCGTCACAAATGTGAGCAAGATGGTCGAACAGGCGAAGGATGAGGGAATGATAAGAAAAGACCTCGACGTCGATCTCTTTGTGCTCGTCTTCCTCAGCGCAGTCCAGAACATACTCACCCCCCAGACACTTTCCGAACAACCATTTTCCGCGCTGCAGGCATTCCAGGGAATACTGGGGATCATATTTGAAGGGGCGCTCACCGACGATGCCCGCGCAACCATCCACCTGTCCGGTCAATTTCCCACTGAATTCTCCATCGAGAGGTAGCGACATCATGAAATTCATATTCTGCTTCATTCTTCTTTTCGCTCATCTTCTGGTTCTGGGCGGCTGCGGCAACAACCACCACGCATTGATCGATGCTTCCGGCACGCTCGAATCCGTCGATGTCAATGTCGGCGCGAAGGTCCCCGGACAGATCGTCAGGCTGTTCGTCGACGAGGGAAGCCGCGTACGGGCGGGAGATACGATTGCGATACTCGACCAGTCTACGCTCCAGATCCAGTGGGATCAGGCCCAGTCCGGCGTCGATCTGGCCAGAGCGCAGTACCAGATGCTGCAGAACGGCGCGAGAACGGAAGACATATCGTCCGCCGGCGAATCTCTCCTCCAGATGGAATCAACATTGAAGAACGCCACGGATGACTACCAGCGGATGAAGACGCTGCTGGCGTCGCACAGCGTCACACAGAAACAATTCGACGACGCGGAGTCGCGCCTTGCTGTCGCGCAGGCGCAGTACAATACCTCAAAACAAAACTTGCAGAAGGTGAGACGGTTTGCGAGGCCGGAAGAACTCGCCGCGGCGAAGGCAAGGCTGGATCAGGCCCAGGCGGGGGCGGACCTGCTCCACAAGCAATTGACCGATGCGTGCATACTGGCTCCCGTCGGAGGCATCGTCACGCATAAACCGGTCGAAACGGGTGAGCTGTTGAACGCCGGATCGACCGTCGCGACGGTCTCGCGCCTCGACACGCTCAATTTGATGATCTACGTGAGCGACACCGAACTGGGAAAAGTGAAGCTCGGGGGCCCCGCGGATGTGGTCGTGGACACCTACCCCGACAGCTCGTTCCCGGCGCGCGTGGTCTATATCTCGCCGATAGCGGAATTCACCCCGAAGAACATTCAGACCAAAGAGGACAGGACGAAGCTTGTCTTCGGCGTCAAGCTGGAGGTTGACAATCACGCGGGGGTCCTCAAGGCGGGTATGCCGGCAGACGCCTATCTCCATTGAAAAAGGATCCGGAGGAGAGCGTGAATGGAAGTGCGAGTGCGATTGAGATCCGATCTGCGCGGAAGACATTCGACGGGGTGGTAGCAGTCGACAACCTCTCGCTGGAAGTGCGGAAGGGAGAGATGTTCGCGCTGGTGGGGCCGGACGGGGCGGGTAAAACCACCGTGATACGCATGCTCTGCGGGATCACGCACCCCACATCGGGATCCATCCGCGTTCTCGACTTCGACGTCACAAAAAAGCCTGAAGAGGTGAAGAAGCGGATAGGGTATCTCTCCCAGAAGTTCAGCCTGTACGGGGATCTGACGATTGACGAGAACATTGAATTTTTCGCTGAGATACACGGCGTGGGAGGTTACAGGGACCGGAGGAACGAACTTCTCGAATTCACCCGCCTGACGCAGTTCCGCGGTCGCCTCGCCGACAAGCTGTCGGGGGGAATGAAGCAGAAGCTTGCGCTCGCCTGCACGCTGATACACACACCCGAGGTCCTCCTGCTGGACGAACCGACAACCGGGGTGGACCCGGTCTCCCGGCGGGACTTCTGGAAAGTCCTGGCAAAACTCCTCAGGACGGGGATGACAATCGTGATGACGACGCCGTACCTGGATGAGGCCGAGAGGTGCAACCGGGTCACGATGATGAGCGCCGGGAAGAACCTCATAACGGGCACGCCAGCGGCCCTCAGGAAGGTAATGAAGGGTGAAATCGTGGAGATCGTCTGCAGGGATGTCCGCGGTTCGTTTTCGCGCGTACGGTCAATCCCTCTCGTCAAGGAGGCACAGGCTTTCGGCGACCGGCTGAATGTCCTCGTGGAAAACGCAGGAAGGGACATGCCTTCGCTCCTGAATGCGATGAAGCAGGAGAAGATCGACGTGCAGACCTGGAGGATCGTGCCGCCTTCGCTCGAGAACGTGTTCATTTCGCTCATGTCGGAACATCCTGTCTCCCCGACCGCGGACGGCAATCCGGATATCGGGGCGGACGTCACTCTCGAGGGAGGTCCCCCCGCATGAGCGGCAACACGATAGAAGTACACAATTTGACAAAGCGCTTCGGGGATTTCACGGCAGTCGACAAGATCTCCTTTGACGTGAAAGAAGGGGAGATCTTCGGCTTCCTGGGCGCCAACGGTGCCGGGAAGTCGACCGCCATCCGGATGCTCTGCGGTCTTCTCGAGCCCACCTCCGGCGGGGCGCTTGTCGGGGGATTCGATATCAGCAAGGAACCCGACAAAGTGAAGGCCGCGATCGGGTACATGTCGCAGCGGTTCTCGCTGTACGAGGACCTCACGGTCGGGGAGAACATCGATTTTTACGGACGCGTCTATGGCATGAGCTGGCAGGCGATCAAGGAGAGAAAACAATGGGTCCTCGAAGTCACGAGCCTGGCCGGCCGTGAACGGATCATCACGGGAACGCTCTCCGGCGGGTGGAAGCAGAGGCTCGCCCTCGGCTGCGCGGTTCTGCACCAGCCGAAGATCGTCTTTCTCGACGAACCGACAAGCGGCGTCGACCCGATCATGAGGCGGCGGTTCTGGGAGCTTATCAACAAGCTGTCGGTGGAAGGGGTGACAATCCTCGTGACGACGCATTTCCTCGAGGAAGCGGAGTACTGCAACNNACATCATCATGATCAACGCCGGGAAGATCATTGCGACGGGGAGTCCGGGGGAGCTCAAGAAGAACTACCTCACGACTCCCATACTCGAAGTGCAGTGCGGGGAGGTCATCGATGCCATGGCGCTGATCGAAAAGGAACCGTGGGCTCTCGAGACCTCGGTATTCGGTTCGTATCTCCACGTCAGCGTGCCGGACGAGGCAGAAGCAAGGAAGCGGATCGCGGAACTGCTCGGAGCGCACGAAATACACGTCAATTCGATCGAGCGGATCACCCCCTCGCTCGAGGACGTCTTCATTTACCTGCAGGACCGCGAATCACAGAAGGCCGGCTGACCATGTTCCAACGGCTGAAACCGATCATCATCAAGGAATTCCGCCAGATCCGCCGGGACAGGCGGGTGCTTGCGATCCTCACGCTCTTCCCCGTGCTGCTGATGCTCCTGAACGGCTATGCGCTGAATTCGGACGTCCAGCACATCAGGATGGCTGTGTGCGACCAGGAGAAATCCGGGGAGAGCAGGGAGTTCACTGACGCATTCGTCACCTCCGGCTATTTCGACTACGTCGCAGTGCTGGGATCGACGGCGGAAGCCAGCTCCATGCTGAACGACGGGGACGTCAGGCTGGCGATCATCATACCACCGGATTTCTCGCACAAGCTCATATCGGGCGAATCATCGGAGATCCAGGTGCTCGTCGACGGCATGGACGCAAATTACGCGACGACAATCATAGCCTACGTGCAGGCCGTATCGCTCGAGTACTCGCGGAACATCATGCTGAAGAACATGGCGAAGATCGGGAGGGGAAACTACATCCCCATCCAGTACGAGCCCCGCATCTGGTACAATCCCGAGCTGAAGAGCGCAAAGTTCCTCGTGCCGGGGATGATCGGGTTCGTCCTGGCGATCACCGCGGTGATCGCGACTTCCCTCTCCATCGTGAAGGAAAAGGAACGGAATACGATGGAACAGATCGTCGTCTCGCCGATCAGCCCGATGGAGCTGATCGTGGGAAAGATGATACCCTACGCGTTGATATCCCTTGTGGCCGCCGCGCTGGTGCTCACCGCGGGGTATTTTCTCTTCGACGTTGCGATCAAAGGGAACCTGATACTGCTCTTCTTCACGACACTTCTCTTCATCGTCGCCGCCCTCTCCATCGGACTGTACGTCTCGGCGGTCGCGGGGACACAGATGGTCGCGTTCCAGCTTGCCGCACTGATGGCGACATTGCCGACGATGATGTTCTCGGGGTTCATGTTCCCGATCCGGAGCATGCCGTGGTGGCTGCAGGTGATCTCCAACATCACTCCGGCGAAGTACTATCTCGTCATACTCCGGGGGATCATACTGAAAGGGGTCGGGCTCGCCGCCTTCTGGCCCCAGGTGGTCTACCTGTTGATTTTCACGCTCGTCATGCTCTTCCTGAGCGTGCGGCAGTTCAAGAAATCCATCCGGTGACGACATGAACCTCCAGCGGACCGTCGCCCTTCTCAGGAAGGAGTTTACGCAGCTCTCCAGGGACAAGAAGCTCCTCCCCATCATACTCCTTGCTCCCGTGCTGCAGCTCGGGCTCATGGGATACGCGATATCGGTCGATGTCAAGGACATCGCGATCGCGGTGTGCGACCAGGACAAGTCGGCGGAGAGCCGTGCGCTGGCGGAGAAATTCGTCACCTCGGGCTATTTCACAATCGAGTACGCGACCGACGACTACAAAGCGGTCCAATCATATCTCGACGAGAACAAGGTGACAATGGTCCTCGTCATCCCGCACCGGTTCGGCGACAGGATTGTGGGCAGGCAACCGGCAAAGGTGCAGGTTCTCGTCGACGGGAGCGAGGGGAACACCACCGCCATCGCCGTAGGGTATTTCACGCAGATACTTGCGCAATATTCGGCAAACATAATGGCGGAGGTCCTCGGACCGCAGCATCCGATGGGGGGGATCAACACGGAGGTGCGGGCATGGTATAACCCCGAGCTCAAAGCACGGAATTACATGGTGCCGGGTCTGCTCGTCATGATACTCCTTGCCGGGACGATGAACCTCACGTCGATGGCAATCGTGCGGGAAAAGGAGATAGGGACGCTCGAGCAGATCATGGTCACGCCGATCACACCCGCGGAACTGATGATCGGCAAAATCGTTCCGTTTACCGCGATCGCATCGGCAAACGCGACGGTCGTTATGCTGGTGATGGTCTTCGGGTTCGGCATCCCGATCCGGGGGAGCGTCCCGCTCCTCATCGGCCTCTCCGGCTGTTTCCTCCTGACGTCGCTGGGACTGGGACTGTTCCTTTCAACGATCTCCCGCACGCAGCAACAGGCGATGATGGTCGGCCAGTTCTTCATCATACAGCCGATGATGTACCTTTCGGGTTTCGTATTCCCGATCGCAAATATGCCGAAGATACTGCAGGGGGTTTCTTGGGCCATCCCGATGAGGCACTTCCTGTTCATCGTCCGTTCGTTGATCCTCAAGGGCGTGGGGATCGAAAGCCTCTGGCTGCAGGCGTGCATACTGTTGCTGATGGGTGTTGCGGTGCTTTCCGGGAGTATACTGAGGTTCAGGAAGAAGCTCGATTGAAGGCTGCGCGCCGGCACCGGCTCAATGAACAGGTCGGGTGCATCGTTATCCGGGGGTGTTTTTCCTTCGCGCAGCATCCTCAATTGCCTCCACAATCTGCTGATATCCCGTGCAACGACAGAGATTCCCTGCGATCGCCTCGCGGATCTCCTTCTCCGTCGGTTCTGCCGCATGGTCGAGAAGATCCTTTGCGCTCATCAGCATGCCCGGCGTACAGAACCCGCATTGGACCGCACCGCGATCCAGGAATGCTTCCTGGAGGGGGCCGAGAGTCCCGAGCGGCGCCAGCCCCTCGACGGTCACCACCTCCCGCCCCGCGACCTGCGGGGCAAGCACGAGGCAGGAGTTCACGGCGCGTCCGTCCAGCAACACCGTACAGGCTCCGCATTCACCCACATCGCACCCCCGCTTTGTCCCCGTCAGGCCGACCTCTTCACGGAGAAGGTGGAGGAGGGTCATGTTCGGGGGAACGTCGAGTTCCTGCGGCTTGCCGTTCAGCGTAAACGATACTGTCACAGTTGCTTTCATGGGGGATGTCAGTCGTTGACGGTGAAGCAGTTTTCCAGCGTGCGCCGGACGAGCGCGGCAATCACCGGCTCCTTATATTCCGTGGACCACCGTCTCCCGGTTTCTTTTATTACGACATCGGAGACAATTTTCCCCGCTTCGGCGAACAGCGTGTGGGAGGGGGACCTCCCGATCAGGAGGTTCTCCGCCTCCATGGACCTTTTCCAGACCGCATGGGCGGCCCCGGGGACGATCCGGGCATCGGTGATGACACCCGAACCGTCGACATAGACAACGGCCGCAACGCTCAAACGCGCGATCGAGAGCGCATTGCGCCTCCCGAGCTTCACGAACGAGGTTTTCGTCCCCGGAGGGAGTGCCGGGAACCGGACCTGCGTAAGGAGTTCCTCGCCCATTGCGATCGTCGCGTAGGGCTTGTTGAAAAACCCGGAGAGATGGCACTCACGATCCCCGTCAGCGGACGAGAGCGTGACGGTGGCGCCGAGCGCGATCAGGGGGGGGACCGTGTCGGCGCATGGAGCGCCGTTCATGATGTTTCCACCGAGCGTGCCCCGGTTGCGGATTTGCGGCGAGCCGATCGTCGAGGCGGCTGAGGCGAGGAGCGCCCCACCCGACCGTATGACGTCGGAATGCAGCAACTCCCCGTGTGTCATCAGCGGCCCGAGGAGAATCTCGCGCCCTTCGAGAGAGACTTTTCGGAGCGACTCGATCCTGGAGATATCGACGACAACAGCGGGCATCCTGGCCCCGGGACGGCGCCACTCGACGAGGAGATCGGTCCCCCCTGCCAGGACGCGGGCAGCCCCGCCGTATTCGTGCAAGGCGGCAACCGCCTCCTGGACGGACCCGGGGACGATATAGGTGAAAGGCTTCATGGCTCCACGGGTCGGATTTTGCATGAAAGATCGGGGAGCGGCGGCTCAGTCTCCTTCTGGGTGGACCCCCGCGGACCGGAACGGTGCAGGGCATGGCCGAGATGAACACGCTCGAGGTGCGCGGGAAGCTCGGTAATCCTTTTTCCCGTCGCATTGAATATTGCGTTCACGATCGCGGGTGCTGCGATTTCGTTCGCCGGTTCGCCGACGGATTTCGCGCCGAAAGGACCGGCGGGATCTTCGTTCTCGACAATGACGGTCTTCACCGGGGGAACATCCATCGAAGTGGGGATCAGGTACTCGTCAAAATTGAGCTGCGCCGGGATCCCCTCCTCGATCACAAAATCCTCCAGGAGACCGTACCCCAGCCCCATCGCCACCCCGCCGATCATCTGTCCCCGCACCGTCTCTCGATTGATTGCCTTTCCCACGTCGTGGACGGAAACAAAATCCTCGACATCGACCTTGCCGGTCTCCATATCCACAACCACTTCGGCGGCATTGGCACCGTAGACATATGTGAAATACGCGTCGCCCTGCCCTGTCGCCTCATCCCAGGTGGTCTTCGGAGAGCGGTGCCAGCCGATGCCGTGCATCGGCCGCCCTTTCTCGAAACATTCGGCCGCGACCTCTGCGAATGATGCGAGACGGCTCCTGTCAACCGTCTTGACAGCATACCCCTCTGCCAGTTCGAGCTCCCGCGGGGAAAGGCCGGACATGCCCGCAGCAACGTCGAGGAGCGTGGCGCGGACTATCTCCGCGGCATTCTTCGCAGCGGCGCCCCCCATGATGGTCCCGCGCGAAGCGACAGTAGGGCCGGAATCGCCCACACGGCTCGTGTCAGTGTTCAGGAACCGGACTTTGCCGATCGGAATCCCGAAGACGGCTGCGACAATCTGTGACATCTGCGTCCCTGCCCCCTGCCCCATATCGGTAATACCGGAAGAGACGATGACGCTCCCGTCGGTCTGCACCGCAACGACGGCCCCCGCCGCATCTGCCCCTTCAGCACCGAGTGAAACACCCCGATAACTGCAGGCCAGCCCTACACCCCTTCTGTGCGTCCCTTCGGATTTCGCCCGGTACTTCTTCCATTTTTCTTCGAACCCGATCCCGCCGGCTGCTTTCTCCAGGACCTCCTGCAGGCTCACCACGTGATCGAGCTTCTGGCCCGTCGCCGTCACCGACCCGCGGCGGAAACAGTTCTTGATGCGGATCTCGAGAGGATTCATCCCCACCCGCTCAGCCAGCTCATCCATCATCGATTCGATCGCGAAGTTCACCTGGGGGGAGCCCACCCCACTCATTGCGCCGGTATAATTGTTGTTCGTGTAGACGGCGTAGACATCCGTCTTCACGTTTTCACAGGCGTACGGCCCCGTGGCCTGGACGACGGACCGCCAGGTGACGAACGGACTCATCGAGGCGTACGCGCCCCCGTCTGCGATGCACCGGATCTCCATGGCGCTCACCGTGCCGTTGTTTTTCGCTCCCCACCGGTAGTACATCACATAGGGATGGCGCTTGTAGCTCTCCAGCATCGACTCTTCGCGTGAATTCACCATTTTGACGGGACGGCCCGTGGCACGGACCAGAAGCGCGGCCCGGCAGCACATCGATGTCATCACTTCGTCCTTCCCCCCGAAGGAACCCCCCAGCGTGGCCTGTATGAGCTGCACCTGGTTCAGGTCCAGGTTGAGCGCGGCGGCAACAGAACGGCGGCTGGAAAAGAGGTCCTGTATCGAACCGATGATCTTCACCCCGCCTTGCTCACCCGGCTCCGCAAGAACCGCCTCCGTTTCGATCGCGGAATGCTCGACGAACTGCGTCCTGAACCTTCTCTGGATCTCGAAGTCGGACGCGGCAAAACCCTTCTCAATGTTCCCCTTCCGAACCTTGTGATGGACGAAGACGTTTCCCTCCGGGTGAATCCGCGGAGCATCCTCCCACATGGCGACTTCCGGATCCGAGACGACCGGGAGCGGCTCGTAGACTACGTCGATCAGGCGGAGAGCTTCCTTCGCGATTTCCTCCGAGCGGGCGGCGACGAGGGCAACGCCGTCTCCGAGATACCGGACCTTCTCGCCGGCAAGGATCTCCTGGTTTTTCACGACGATGCCGAACGTCCTGTTTCCGGGTACGTCTTTGGCGATAAGGACCGTTTCGACACCGGGCAATTTCGCAGCTTTCCCCGTATCGATCGACACAATGCGAGCGTGCGGGTGCTTCGAGCGAAGAACCTTCCCGTACAACTGATGGGGGAGAGAATAGTCGGCGGCGAATTTCGCCGTCCCCGTGACCTTTCCCCATGCGTCAACGCGCCGCTCGGGATTTACTATGATCGTGTGAATCTCCTCGTTCATCGCTTTTTCAGGTTAGTTTGTTCCAGAGCCGCATGGCCACATTCCGCGCCCGGGTCATAACATCCTCCATCGATCATCGGGTGCGTCCGGTTCCAAAGCATCCACATCCCGCCAACCATCACCGATTCCACGGAAGAGGAACTGAATCCGAAAAGGAAATGCGGGACAATGTTCTGTACATTCACGGGAGTCGGCGGTTCATCGTCAAGGACCGCGAGGTCGGCGACGGCACCCCGGGTGAGCGAACCGAACGGGATCTCGAATATCGAGGAGGCAAGTTTCCAGCCGCCGGCGACCATGCCCGTCATCCTCCCTCCGGCTCCTGCAGCATCCTCCTGCGCGCGAATGAAACCCGAACGGGCTTCTTCGAACATATCCGCGGGTAACCCGATTTCCGTCCATCAAGAATGTGATCGTGTTTCGCATTGCTCCGTCGATGGCGGCGGAGGAGGGACACAACGCTCCTGCCGTAAGGAAGGGAGCCCCATTCATTTGATTGATGGGGCCCCGGGAATCTCAATTAGCGGATTGGCTGCATTGTCATTGTACTAAATCGCGCCGCAGAATTCAACAGTTGAGCCGATACGTGAGAGGCCGGGTTTTCTCCCATTAATAGGGTAATTCAGCATATCGGCGGTGGCGGCACGGGTGTTTTGAATTCACTCCACTGTCGAAGCTGTCTCAACCACAATCATCCATTTCCCTTTCGAGTTTCTCCGCCAGACACGCGCGTAATACCCGGAGGGACCCTTCGCATTCTTGTTCCCCCGGTACGCCCCGTACGTGTAGCCCATATCCCCCGCCCGCGATACACCCGCGTGCACCGGCTCAAGGAATCGAAGCGCCATCCCCTTCACAAGGTATGCGAGGATAGCTTCCTTTCCAGAGAGAGGGACCAATCCCTCCCTCAACGCGCGGGCCTGAGGATCCAGGACGGCTTGATAGGCGGTACGAACACCTCCGGCGGCCACACTCCTTGAGAATGCCTTTTCACGTCCGAGGAGTTCGCGGGCGGCGGTCTTTCCTCCAGCGGCGTTCCCTTTCGGTCGAGACGCCCCGCGATCCGGAGCCGAGAGTTGCTGGCCGAAATACTGCTCGACGACCTTTGTTGAAGTTGTTCCGGCATCAACCGCCACTTTCCACGTCCCTTCCTTCTGCTTCTTCCAGATGGAGAAATAGAAGCCGTACCAGACCGGAGCGTCCTGTTTCGCGCTGTCCTTGAGTGACGCCGGGCCCATCGTGTACCCGAGGTCGCCGGAGGAGGAAACATCCGCCACAATGGGCTCCCAGTAGAGCGTCCGGGCAAGAGGATTTTTCGGGGGAGGGGTTTTCGACGCGGATTCCTTGTAGATGTGGGGCTTCGGAGAAAGCGAGATCCCGTCGTCCGCGAAGTACTTCATGAAAGATGCGCGTATCCCCTCCCTCATGCTTGTCGCAGCGAACTCCCGCTCCGTCTTCACGAGCGATGAGAGGGGAGAAGACGCGCTGGATTGTTGCGCGGCACCGGCATGGAACAGGACGGCGAGAAGGACGCCGCTGAACAGCGGGGTTGTCATTGGCATTTTTCTCCGGCAGGGAGCGAATTGTTCAGGAAGTCGACGCTGTTGCTTCAGCGTTATCCGCGCTCGATCTGCTCTATGTGGTGCTTCAGGTGTCGCAGGTAGTCATTCATCCACCACTCCAGCGGCAGGGGCTCCTTGTCGCCAATGGAGCACGGCGTCTGGAGCTTCCCGGCCGGCACAGACTCGATGACAGCAGCGACATGACGATTCAGAGCCACCCAAAGGTCTATCAACTCCACCCAGGGCCGTTCCCGGTACCGGTGAATGGAAACCCAGGCTTGCTGATCGTATCCGGGCCAGACGAAGCGGTTCGCGAGGGGAGCACGAACGAACCGCTGATGATTGTTGGCCGCCGAATCGATCAGATGGCCGAGGATCTCCTTTCTGATCCACTTGCCGACACCCCGGTTGCCGGTAACTTCGACTTCGCCCCAGGTCCTGAAAAGCACCGATGCGCGTTCAACTTCCGCTCGCACGGCATTGGCCAGATCGTTCATGCTTCCGTTCCTTTATTATGGACCGATATCACCTCGAGCCAGGATCAAATATAGTATTTTGACTGTTGCGATGCCCTGCATTAGTGACAGGCTGGCCGGCCAGGCAGGCATTCGCCGCGTGTGGCATTTTTCTGACCCTTTTTGCATATTTAAGCATTACACTAAGAGTAACGGATCATTTTCGGGGGACCAGAGGGATGCCGATATACGATTATAAATGTGAGGATTGCGGGAAGACGTACGACGTGTTTCACAAAGTGCGTGAAATCAAGGAAGACATCGTGTGTCCGGAGTGCAGTTCGACACAGCACGTGCGGCTGATATCCGCGGCAAGCGTCGGCGTCAAGGGGAGTTCAAAAGCGGAATCGCTCCCCCCCTGCGGCGATGCTTCCTGCTGCGGCGGAGTTTGCGGGCTGAATTAAGGGACTGTGTATTGACCGGAGCCTGACATGCAGTACGGATTTACGCGTACGGTCAACCTGCCGTACGAGGCCGCGGTACAGCGTGTGACAGAGGAACTAAGGAAGCAGGGCTTTGGCGTCCTGACGACGATCGATGTGAAGGAAACGCTGAAGCAGAAGCTCAACGTCGAGTTCACGAAGTACGTGATACTCGGGGCATGCAACCCGCCCCTTGCACACAGGGCGCTCGAAGTGGAGATGAATATCGGGCTTCTCCTCCCCTGCAACGTCATTGTGTATGAAAAGGAGGGGAAAACGGTCATCGGGGCTTTCGATCCGCTCACTATGGTTCCCCTTGTCGGCAAAGAAGAACTGGAACCCATAGCTGCAGATGTGAGGCAAAGGCTGGAAGCGGTTCTCGCCAACATATAACACCCCCCCGATCGTTCCTCCCTCTCGGATGGAGGCAGGATTCTCTGCTGGCACTCGGCGGATGCACCTCGATGGATGTCATCCCCATTTTGAAGAAAATGAGGGTCAAGGTGGACGCCTTCGAGGTACACCTGACGGGAAACGCGCGCGAAGAACATCCACAGGT
>PMJR01000007.1 GCA_003158475.1 Ignavibacteriota bacterium
CTGATGGGTGAGTGGAACCAGAATCAGTGGGCCGACCCGGCCTGGCCGACTCCCACGAACGACCTCCTGATGTCCGCATATGTCCCCGGTGACAAGGATGCGAACACGCTTCCCGGATTCACCAACGGCGTGAAGGATGAAAACGGCCAGACCTCCCGCGTCACGAAGGTCTCCGATTTCATCGAGAACTACGCACAAAGCGGGGGAGGGACGCCGGTGAATTCGACGATTGACGGCCTGCCGATCGGTGCGCTGCACTGGGACGATAAGACGGTACCGGGTACCTCGTTTTCACTGATCATGGCGGAATACTATGGGGGGGAAGGAGTCGGGGAAGCTCCGGGAGCGGCGTTGTCCTTTACGCTAAACCAGAACTATCCGAACCCCTTCAACCCTTCGACGCAGATAGAGTTCAATCTCCCCGGAGCGCTGAAAGTCGATTTGAAGGTGTACAATATTCTGGGCCAGGAAGTGGCGACGCTTCTGAATGAAACGCTCACGCCCGGTCGCCATAGCGTCACATTCAATGCCGGGAGCTTAGCCACCGGGGTATACATTTATCGCATCAACGCAGGCGGCTACACAAGCGCAAAAAGCATGTTGCTTTTGAAATGAGGGCCCGGTTCATCCTTGCTTGCCTGTCCCCGGTGAACACAGACGATTCAACATAGGTCCGTTGAGCAGTGACAGATCGTCGATGTTCAAACAGGCCTTGCGTCCAGGGGATGGGAGGCCTGTTTCTGTGCCATCGTGGACGGGTCGCATGAGTAACGAAGCTAAGGAAGGGTAAATGTACGATGGGAGAGTTGTGATGAGACAAATGAGTGTTGTTTGTTGTGTCGTGATGAGCCTGGCAACTCTTAACGCGCAAACACAAACTGCCGGCGAACAATTGCCCGGCCGAGGACTGAACCAGCACCCGTTCCTGTATGTCGGGGAGTGGGATACGCGCCATCCCGAGGCTCAATCGATGTTTCTTGTCCGTGACGGCAAGGTTGTATGGGAGTATTCGATACCTCTGCGAACGGCTTCAGGCGGCGCGCAGGAGTTTGATGATGTTACGATGCTTCCCAACGGCAACATTGTGTATGCATGCATGTCAGGCGCCGGCATCATTACGCCGGAAAAGAAAATACTGTGGGAATTCAAGTGCCCTCCGGGGACAGAAACGCATTCATGCCAGCCCATCGGGCAGGACAGCGTGCTGATGGTGCTGAACGGCAATCCTCCCAAAGTATTGATAATCAATACGGTTACCGGCAAGACGCTGAAGGAGATTGTGGTTTCAACTGCCTCGACGAATACGCATGGGCAGTTTCGTCATGTCCGGATGACCGGAAACGGGACCATCATGGTGGGGCTGTTTGCTGAAAAAAAAGTCGTTGAATTGACGTTGGACGGTAAAGAAATATGGTCGGTGGATGCAAAGTCTCCATGGTCCGCTCTACGACTGCATAACGGCAATACGCTCATCTCGGGTGATGGGGAAGGGTATACCCGCGAGGTAAATATGAAAGGGGAAACCGTGTGGGAGTTTACAAGGGCCGACGCACCTTTCACAATCGGGAATACGCAAACCGCAAACCGGTTGGCCAATGGCAACACGGTCATATGCAATTGGATTGCCGGAAACCCCAGGACGGAAGAGTGGCCCGGCACCGTCCAGGCATTTGAAGTCACGCCTGCCAAGAAAGTGGTCTGGGAATTGTCTTCCTGGGAAAACCCCGATCTGGGACCCTGTACGTATGTACAGCTGCTCGACGAACCCGGTGTATCGGGAACAATGGATCAGCAGCGGTGATGCCGCATTCCCTGTTGAAAGGCGCTTTGGTAATTGTTCCCGGCCTGGTATGTGTCGCCCTCTTTATACGCCATTTGTAAAATAATAGCTGACATCAATGAAAACACATGTACTCATCGGAGCACTTCTCCTTGGTGCTGCCGCATCGGCGTTTGCGGGAAGGGGCTACAAGAACTTCGAGGTTGCCGTGTATGCCCGCGCATACGAGGTGCAACAGATGGACAGCCTGCAATGGCTCGAACCACTATGGAACGAAATCTCTCGACAGGTGATGGTCGACAAAATCTATCTTGAAACCCATCGCNNGAACGAAAGAAACCGTTATGAGACATTCTGCTACACGAACCCCGAACACCGGAAACGAATAAAGGAGATCGCGGAATACACGGCAAAGCACTTTGATGAGATCATTCTCGATGATTTCTTTTTTACCGACTGCAAATGTGAATTGTGTATCAAGGCCAAAGGGAGCCTGACCTGGACCCAGTACCGCCTGAAACTGATGAAGGAAGCTGCCCGGGAGTTGGTCATTAACCCTGCCAAAGCAATAAATCATAACGTAAGAATAGTGATCAAATTTCCAAACTGGTACGAACACTTTCAGGGGCTGGGTTTTGATCTGGAGGCTGAGCCTGAGCTGTTTGACGGCATTTATACTGGAACGGAAACACGCGACCCGGTGCACAGCGCGCAGCATCTTCAGCAATATCAAAGTTACCTGATATTCCGGTATTTCGAAAACGTCAAACCGGGGGGCAACGGCGGCGGGTGGGTTGATCCCGGTGGTGTGGCATACATGGACCGTTATGCGGAACAGCTGTGGTTGACGCTCTTTGCCAAAGCCCCTGAAATTACGCTTTTTGACTTCCGGCAGTTGCAGCGGCCTCTCCGTACCACTGATCGTGCTGCGTGGCAGGGGTCGCACACGAGCTTCGACTTCGACGAGATGCTCAAGCCAATCCAGGCCGACGGTGGGACGACGGTGACGCCGACGACCATTGCGCGGGCCGCCGGCTATACTTTCGAGCAGGTCGATCGCGTGCTCGGGAAACTGGGGCATCCAAAGGGTGTGAAAAGTTATAAACCGTACAATTCGTCGGGGGAGGATTTTCTCCAGAGTTTTCTCGGCATGGCGGGAATTCCCATGGACATAGTCCCCACATTTCCTGCTGAAGCGACAATGGTTCTCCTCACAGAATCGGCAAAGTTCGACCCCCTCATCGTGGACAAAATTAAAGCACAGTTGCGCGGCGGTAAGAACGTGATGATTACCTCGGGATTATTGAGGGCTTTACAGGGGAAGGGGATCGAAGACATTGTGGAACTCCGATATACCGACAGAAAAGTTCTGGCGAAGGAGTTTGTCGTTGGCTGGCAACGTGAGTGCAGTGCCAAAGCAGAAATGCTGATTCCTCAAATTCAATACCTTACCAACGATTCATGGGAGGATATATCGTGCATCGCTTCGGGGAGCGGCTGGCCTGTTCTCCATCAGGCCCGTTATGCAAACGGTTCAATGTTTGTCCTGACAATTCCCGATAACTGCGGTGATCTCTACAACCTGCCCCCCGAAGTGCTGGACAGGATCAGGAGCGTACTCTCCCAGGACATCGATGTACGCATTGAAGGTCCGGCGCAGGTGAGCCTGTTTGTCTACGACAACGGGACGTTCATCGTGGAGTCTTTCCTGCCGGCGAGTGTCAACATCACCATTGTCACCGGCAAACAGATCGGCAAACTCATTACTATTCCCACCGGTGAGGAAATTACCGGAAAAGTGGGTCAGGCTGGCCAGATATGGGGAAGGGAAAAAGAGGAAACGATGACATTCGATGTCACTCTCAAGCCCCATTCCTACGCCGTTTTTCAGGGGAAATAGTGTCAACGTTCAACGGGGTCGCAAGGCGGCGGGATCTCGTGGATGTGTTCCGACAAATCGTTCGTTCGGTGAAAGCTCAGCCAACCAGACCGGAGGTCATTATGAGAGCTGTAAGAATCAGTTGCGACAGAAGGCACATTGTCAGGACGGTGAGAAATACAGCAGGCGGCCTCCTTGCTCTGCTTCTCCTGAGTGTAGCAACACTCGTCGCACAGAAGAACAATGAGTTTGAGGTACAATCGCCGGATGGCGCCCTCAGCGTGAAGGTTGAGGCAGGGGCGAAACTCCAATGGTCCGTTCGGCACAAAGGGGGACAGATTATTGCGCCGTCGGCAATTGCTCTGGTACTTGAAGGGGGTGATACGCTTGGTGATCATGCAACAATCACTTCCTCCACTACCGAGAAAGGTAATACGGTCATCGCTGCGATCAACTATATCAAAGCGCGCATTCCGGATGAGTATGCCCAGCTCACCATCAATTGTAAAAATGGTTTCGGTGTGATATTCAGAGTCTATAATGATGCCGTTGCGTACCGGTTCTTTATGAAGAGAAGGGGGGAGATCATCATCAAGAACGAACAAGCCAACTTCAATTTTACGGATGATCGCAAGGCATTTCTCCCGTATATGTGGGATTACAGAGGAGGTCAGATCTTCAATTCATCCTTTGAAGCCCTGTACAGAGAGATCGCTATTTCCCAATTCTTGCGTGATTCATTGGCGTTTCTGCCGGTCTTGGTCGACGTTGGGGAGGGGAAAAAGGCTGTGATTCTGGAAGCAGATCTGGAAGACTACCCGGGGATGTACCTTGATATCAATCAAACCCGCAGAGGGTTTAAGGGCGTCTTTGCGCCATATCCCCTGGAGGCCGCGCTGGGAGGATTTGGAGGCATCAACTATGTGCCGACAAAGAGGGCCGGCTATATCGCAAAAACGAGGGGGACCCGCAATTTCCCATGGCGCGCAATTGCCATCAGCCAGAGCGACAAGGAATTGCTGAATAATGATATAGTGCAGAAGTTGGCATCGCCTTCGAGAATTGCTGACGTATCGTGGATCAAGCCGGGACAGGTCGCCTGGGATTGGTGGAATAACTGGAATGTCTCTCACGTTGATTTTAAGGCCGGTATCAACACACCGACGTACAAGTACTACATTGATTTTGCCGCCGCCAATAAAATACCCTACATCATTATGGACGGAGGTTGGTCTGAAATGATGGATCTCACAAAGGTGGTCCCCTCCATCAATCTTCCGGACATTCTGGAGTATGGCAAACAGAAGGGCGTGGATGTGATACTCTGGGCTTCGTGGTATGCCGTGACACAACAGATGGGCACGGTGTTTCCTTTGTATGCAAAAATGGGTGTGAAAGGCTTCAAGATTGATTTTGTCGATCGCGACGATCAAATCGCAGTGGCGTCTCTTTATGACATTGCCATAAAAGCGGCCGACTACCATTTGCTCGTTGATTACCATGGAGTCTTTAAACCCACCGGCCTGCAGAGGACGTATCCCAATGTTGTCGGTTATGAAGGTGTGAAAGGACTGGAGAATTATAAATGGGCTGTCGAAGATCAACCACGGTATGTCGTCAGCATTCCTTACATACGCATGATGGCCGGTCCGATGGATTACACGCCCGGCGCCATGAGAAATGCCGTCAAGGCCAACTTCAGGCCGATAAACGATAATCCCATGAGTCAGGGTACCCGTTGCCAGCAATTGGCAATGTACGTTCTGTTCGAAGCGCCCCTTCAGATGCTTTCGGATAATCCTACGACGTACATGAAAGAGCAGGAGTGCACGGATTTCATTACCAAAGTCCCCACAACGTTTGACGAGACAGTACCGCTGGATGGGAAAGTGGGAGAGTACGCAGCGCTCGCCCGGAGAAAGGGAGATACGTGGTATGTGGGAGCGCTGAGCAATTGGGATGCACGAGATTTGACGATCGACCTCTCGTTCCTGGGCGACGGTGTGCATCAGGCGACAGTGTTTCAAGACGGCCTCAATGCAGACCGCGATGCCACGGATTACAGGAAAGAAGTGACGCAAATCTCATCGGGCGCCAGGCTGATGATTCATCTTGCTCCTGGCGGCGGCTGGGCCGCGAGAATAGAAAAGGCGCAATAGGCATTCGCAACGTCCCCGACATTTCCGCAGGCCCGGGGAGCCTGGGATTCCTTCATCCGTGAGGCGTCCTCACTATGGGAGACCGACAACCAGCAACCGTTCTCATGAGACTACGGAAGGGAAATAAATGAAAACCAGGCTGAAGCTGATTGCGGTTGCCGCGTCCGGCGTGCTATTCCTTTTCGCCATGAGTTCCTGCCATGAGGAGGATGCGTGGACCCCTTTGTTGGATAAAGACCTGTCGCGGTGGGAGATGTACCTGAGCTACCGCCATACGCCCGACTATAAAGGAGAAGTCCCCAGAGATGAAAAAGGAGAAATCATACAACCGATAGGCTATAATAAGAATGTGGACAGTGCCTTTTCCGTTCTTGAGGAGCAGGGTCAGCCCATTTTGAGAATACGAGGGGAAATCTATGGCTGTGTCTACACCAAACAGCAATTTGAGAACTACGACTTGAAACTGAAGGTGAAATGGGGGGTCAAGAAATGGGTGCCAAGGACCGATAAGTTGAATGATTCCGGGTTATTGTATCATTCCATCGGGGAATGCGGGGTGGACTACTGGCGGGCATGGATGCTGTCGCACGAATTTCAAATCATGGAAGGCCACATGGGCGATTACTGGAATATCGCCGGATCGGCGATAGATGTTCGAGCCTTGATTCCGGAAGGGAAGATGTGTGCGGTGGCGAGCGATAGACAACCCTTCCTGGCCATCGGTGCGGGGACGGGCCTTGATGGATTCTGTCTTCGTAGCGAGGATCACGAAAGCCCCAGGGGAGAATGGACTGAAATCGAGTTGATGTGTTTCGAAGACAAGAGCGTGCATATCGTGAATGGTCATGTTGTCATGGTCTTACAGCACTCTCGCTATATGGACAATGGGAAAGTCGTCCCTCTCACAAAAGGGAAGATACAATTACAGAGTGAAGCGACAGAAGTGTTCTATAAGGATATCAGGATAAAGAGCATTATGTCGCTGCCCGGCGAGTATGCTCCGTATTTCAAGTAACCGGTGCGACACCTCCGTCTCCGGTCCATCGAATAGGACTCGTCTCTCACCTTCCGCCGGAATTCCCTCCATGAGAACAGCACTCTCCGTTCTTGTCCTTGGCACACTGATCTGCAACTGTCAGGTGTCCGGTCAATCGGCGCCGACGCCGATCAGAGTCGACACCAGGAACCTCCGTGTTTCCATTGACGCACCCAGCTGCCGCTGGTCTGCAGAATTCAAAGGGACCGCAATGCGGCTGAATGACGTATACTTTCTTCCCGGTGACGACCCTTCCGGCTGGACCGTGGTCAGTGCAGTCACGAACGACGACTCCAGTATGTACGGGTCGTTCGTCACAGTGACGCTGCACGGGACAAAGTCCGGACGACTCGATTTCGACTATCAGATTGCCGCCAGCAAAACAGGAAACGACATCCTTGTCAGCTTGGGACGTTCGAATAACACCGGCAAGGCTGTTGACATTCAGGACATGGACTATTTTGTGTCGAACGATGCGCGGTTAGGTGGTTCCTGCGACAGATGGATCAGCCTGGGAACACAGTCTCAGAATCGTGAACTGTACGAACTTCGATCGGTGGTGAATCTCATCACTCCCCAGATGTACATAGTCAATCATCTGGTCAGAGACAAGGACACGGGCGGCAGCCTATTGATGGGGCATGTGACAGCCATGAAGGGATCATCGAGGTTCGAGGTGGCTTCAGGCTGGCAGGGAAAGACTCCCGACCGGATGCGCGTCAGGGGATACTGCAGTTACAAAGTCACCATCCCTTCAGGGAGTAGCTTTGCAGGAGAAAAGCTGCTCATCTGCTTCACTACTGATGCGCTCCGGGCGATGGAACATCAGGCGGACCTGATTGCGCTCGCACATGACGTGCGTTTGAAACAGCGGCGGCCAATCGATCTCAACGACCGCGAACTGGTCGCGAACGACTACAGCCGCTTCCACGGTTGGATGTCCGGCGGCTCCAACGCAGATGCGAGGAAGTTTTTCAAGGACAATGGCCTGGTCGATTTCTACTGGGGGCTCGGAGGACCTGGTCCACAGGGGAGTTTCGGAATCTATGGCATGGGCGGAAGCACACAGGGGCGCCCATCCCGGGTGAATTTCCCTGCCGAGTGCTTTCTTCCGATCCACACCGTCAAGTACGATGGCGAAAGGGTTATCGATTTCTCCAATCCTCTGACAGTCAAGCTCGAGCGCGATCGTGTTCTCCAATGGGTGACCGGACAGGAAAAGACCACCGGCCGGGCGGAGATGGACTTCGCGGA
>PMJR01000052.1 GCA_003158475.1 Ignavibacteriota bacterium
GGAGAGTATCCTGCAATCGGCTTTGAGCGTCGTGTTCCCCCCGACCCGCCGGAACTCACCGCTTTGTATGAACCGGAGTATCTTGGGCTGGACAATGGGGCTGATATCGCCGATCTCGTCGAGGAAGAGAGTCCCCTTGTTCGCGATTTCCACGATCCCCTGCTTCATCGAACGCGCGTCCGTGAACGCGCCCTTCTCATGTCCGAACAACTCGCTTTCGATCAGCGTGTCCGGTATGGAAGCGCAGTTGAGTGTGACGAAAGGTTCCGTGGAACGCCCGCTCTGCTGGTATATGTACGTGGCGATCAGCTCTTTCCCCGTCCCGCTGGCTCCCTGTATCAGAACCGTCGATTCGGTCGGTGCGACCTTCGCGGCGATTTCAAGGACTTTCCTGAACACCTCGCTCTCCCCGACCATCTCGAATGGTCCCTGCAGACGGTCGATCGTCCCTTTCATGACGAGGTTGTCGATGAGGAGCTGCCGCCGTTCGAGCGCGCGTTGTATCGTCCCGAGAAGTTCGTCGGCCGACGTCGGCTTGGTGATATAATCGTAAGCTCCGAGCCGCATGCATTCAACCGCGATCTTGACATCGCTCATCCCTGTCAGCATCACAACCTCGATAGCAGGGAAATTTGCCTTGATGAAACGGAGCAGTTCCACCCCGTCCACCTTGGGCATCTTCACGTCACAGAGGACCACGTCGTACAGCTTGGTCTGGACCGCATTGATTGCGGTCACCCCGTCCACCGCGGTGTCGACGGTGAATCCGGAACTCGTCAAGAGGGCGGAGAGCATGTAGCGGAATGCCTCTTCATCGTCGACGATGAGTACTGATATGTCCTTTTTGGCCATAGGAAGGATGTGTGTACCGGATCCGGATCACTATATAGGGACAAATCCCCGTAAAGTCAATAACGCGTTGATTTTGAGGGGTTTTGTTGTTACTTTGAATATGCCCGGCGGATCCGAATCTTCATCTCCTCGTATGAAAATCCCTGAAAATATCCTGCAATCTGTTCCCAAAGTCCTCCTGCATGACCACCTTGACGGCGGACTTCGCCCCTCGACGGTTATCGATCTTGCCCGGGACAACGGGTACGACAAGCTCCCCACGCATGACCCCGGCGAACTTGCAGCCTGGTTCCACCGCGGGGCGGGGCGTGGGAGCCTCCCTCTCTATCTGGAGGGGTTCGCGCATACGTGCGGCGTGATGCAGACGGAGGAGGCGCTGGAGAGGGTATCGTACGAAATGATCGAGGACATGCAAGGGGACGGGGTCGTCTATGTCGAGACCCGGTTTGCTCCGGTTTTTCATACCGACAAGGGGCTTCACTGGGACAACGTCGTCAACGCCGTGCTCAAAGGGCTTGAACGGGGTCGCAGCGAGTTCGGCGTCGAGTACGGTCTCATACTCTGCGCGATGCGGAACATGGGGCACTCGGAGGAAATGGCCGAGCTGGCAGTCGATTTCCGTGAGAGAGGTGTCGTCGGGTTTGACCTGGCAGGGGAGGAGGGGGGCTTTCCCCCCAAAAAGCACGTGGACGCTTTTCACTACATCCAGAGAGAGAACTTCAACATCACGGTCCACGCGGGGGAGGCGTTCGGCAAGGAGAGCATCTGGCAGGCGATCCAGTGGTGCGGGGCGCACCGGATCGGCCACGCGACCCGGCTGATCGAGGATATCGGTCTCGACAAACGGAACCGCAGGAAAATCGTCCGCATGGGGTACCTTGCACAATACGTGCTCGACAAGCGGATACCTCTTGAGATTTGTCTGACGAGCAACGTCCATACCGGGGCCGCCAGGGACATCAAGACCCACCCGTTCGGCCTGCTTTACAAGTACAAGTTCCGGGTGACGCTCAACACCGACGACAGGCTGATGAGCGACACCACGATGACAAAGGAATTCAAACTGGCGGTCAAGGCGTTCAGGCTCGGCATCGAGGACCTCGAGAAACTGACAATCAACGCCATGAAGAGCGCGTTTCAGCCCTACAACAAGAGGATCAGGCTGATATACGACATTATCAAGCCGGGCTACGCGAAAGCCCGGCTCCGTCTGGCCCACACGAAGCGCAAGGCGGCCTGACGCCCGCTCCCGGCGTAGGCAAGTTCGGAGATCCGGCGATGAACCTCACACTCGTTCGAATTGAAAAGCCGGCCGACATGAACTTCGTGCTCGGCCAGGCACATTTCATCAAGACGGTTGACGATCTCTATGAAGCGATCGTGCAGACGAACCCTGCCATGAAATTCGGTCTCGCCTTCTGCGAGGCTTCCGGCCCCG
Organism: Ignavibacteriota bacterium; assembly: GCA_003158475.1. Taxonomy (GTDB): domain Bacteria; phylum Bacteroidota; class Ignavibacteria; order UBA10030; family UBA6906; genus Fen-1273. Next base: position 2,291 of record PMJR01000052.1, read on the forward strand.
CCCTTGTCCGGTCCGCGGGAAACGAACCATCGCTGGTGGCGCTTGCCCAGAAGAACGCGATGGCGATCGGGGCCGGGCACTCCTTTCTCATATTCATGCAGGGAGGTTTTCCTGTTAACATACTTAATGCGGTGAAGAGCGTGACGGAGGTGTGCAGTCTGTTTTGCGCGACGTCCAATCCCACACAGGTGATACTCGCGGAGACCGACCAGGGACGCGGGATACTGGGCGTCGTGGACGGCGTGACGCCGCAGGGGGTCGAAACGGAAGCGGAAGTCAGAGTCCGCCGGGATTTCCTCCGTACCATCGGATACAAGCTCTGACGTGCTCCACAACCCTGCGGGAGTCGGCCGCCAGGCCGGCAGTGCCGCAGTGTCGCCTCAATGACATACAAAGGAGGAATATCACAATGACCACGCATGCGCCTTCGCGCTGGATGATGCTTCTCGTGACAGCACTTCTCATCGTTACGACGCCGGCCTTCGCTCAGAAGAAAAAGAAGGAAACGCCTTCACCGGCCCCCGCCGCACAGGCGGAGCCCCGCCCGGGGCAGAAAATGGGAAACACCATCAAGGAAATCCTGGTATCCCTTCAGGGGCAACAGACAAACCTTGGCCTTCTCTCGAAGGTCACGGGAGACTATGTGGTGTTTGAGGCGGACGGGGACACGCTCATGTACCCGCTGAGCACGGTGCAGGTCGTGAAATTCCTGAAGGGGGATGAAGGGGAGCCGAGGAAAATCGAGATCAGGTTCCTGTCGAAGGACTGACGATGAGACAGTGGAACATCGGGATCCCCGTCATCGCTTTCAGGGACCACTGAGGAGCCATGTCCTTCCAACGGGGTACCCCACGCACGGTCCGGTCTCCGCGCGGCACGCAACGCACCTGCAAAGGCTGGACACAGGAAGCCGCGATGCGGATGCTGATGAACAACCTCGACCCGGATGTCGCAGAGAAACCGGACGAACTGATCGTGTACGGCGGGACGGGGAAGGCTGCGCGGAGCTGGGAATGCTTTGAGGCGATCGTCGAGAGCCTCACCGGACTCGAGAACGACGAAACGCTCCTCGTGCAGTCGGGGAAACCCGTCGGGATATTCCGCACGCACCCGAACGCGCCCCGCGTCCTGATCGTCAACGCAATGCTCGTCCCCCGCTGGGCGACCTGGGACGAATTCCGGCGGCTCGAAGGTCTGGGGCTGACGATGTACGGACAGATGACGGCGGGGAGCTGGATCTACATAGGCTCGCAGGGGATCCTGCAGGGGACATACGAGACATTCGCCGAATGCGCGAACAGGTACTTCCGCGGCACGCTTGCGGGGCGTCTCCTCGTCACCGCCGGACTCGGCGGAATGGGGGGCGCCCAGCCTCTTGCCGCCACGATGAACGGCGCGGCGTGTCTTGTGATCGAGGTCGATCCGGCCCGGATCGAGAAGAGGCTGAAGACGGGCTATGTCGACGAGATGGCCACGACACTCGATCAGGCTCTGCTTGCGGTGCAGACGGCGCGGGAGCTGAAAGAGCCGAGATCCGTCGCTCTCCTCGGCAATGCCGCGGAAATCCTGCCGGAACTGGCGGCGAGGAACATCAGGGTGGACATACTGACCGACCAGACCTCCGCACACGACACGCTCAACGGGTACGTCCCGGCGCACGTGCCCTATGACGAGGCGCTCGCGCTTCGCACGTCCGATCCGGACCGGTATATCGCCCTGGCGCGTTCTTCGATCGCCGAGCATGTGCGCGCGATGCTCGCACTTATGCGCAGGGGGACGGTGACGTTCGACTACGGGAACAACATTCGCGGCGAGGCGCTCTCCGGCGGAGTCACCGATGCGTTCGACATCCCCGGGTTTGTTCCGGAATACATACGCCCGTTGTTCTGCGACGGGAAGGGTCCCTTCCGCTGGGCGGCGCTCTCGGGAGATCCCGAAGATATCTACAGGACCGACCGCGCGGTGGTGGAGAAATTTCCAGGGAACGAACCCCTCTGCCGCTGGATCGACAAAGCGCAAAAGAAGGTCCGCTTCCAGGGACTCCCCTCCCGCATCTGCTGGCTCGGGTACGGCGAGCGGGCGGCGATGGGGAGGATCTTCAACGACCTCGTCGCAAGCGGCGAAGTGAGCGCGCCGATCGTCATCGGCAGGGACCACCTTGATTGCGGCTCAGTCGCCTCGCCGAACCGTGAGACGGAGAAGATGCTGGACGGGAGCGACGCGATTGCCGACTGGCCGATACTGAACGCGCTCCTGAACGCGAGCGGCGGTGCGGGCTGGGTGAGCGTGCACCACGGCGGGGGGGTCGGCATCGGGCTGTCGATTCACGCGGGGATGGTCGTCGTCGCGGACGGAACGAAGGACGCCGAAGCCCGCCTGGAGCGGGTCCTGACGTACGATCCGGGACTGGGTATTATGCGGCACGCAGACGCGGGGTATGAGCGTGCAATCGACAATGCACAACGGTGGAATGTTCGCATACCGATGATTCGCCATTCGTAATTCACAACGACAGGAGGACTCCATGAACGGATTCGGCCACATCGAAATACCTACGACGAATTTCAAGAAGGCGAAGAAATTCTACGGGACGGTGTTCGGATGGTCGTTCGAGGATGCCCCGGACATGGATTATGTCCTCTTCAGGGCGGGCACGCGGCCCAATGGCGGATTGTATGAACTCAAGAAGATGCCGAAGAAGGGACAGGTCAATGTCTACATCGAGGTGGAAGACATCGGCACGAAGCTCAAGGAGATCAAGAAGGCAAAAGGGAAGGTGCTCGTTAAAAAAACCGACATGGGGGCGATGGGCTCATGGGCGCAGTTTGCGGCGCCGGACGGCTGCGTCCTCTGCCTGTGGCAAACCGCCCCGGGGGAGCCTGCGCCGAAACAGTGAGCCTGCTTCCACACACGAGCGGTGCTCACCCCGGTGCCGGACTCTGCGGCCGGTGCCTGCATGCGCACGAGGTGAAAAGTGCGCATGGGAGCGCGTTCATCATGTGCGGGCTCTCCGCGGAGGATCCCCGCTTTCCCAAATACCCCCGACTTCCCGTCCTCGCCTGCGCGGGCTTCGCAGTTCCCCCGGACGTCAAGCAGCGGGCAACTTGAGCACGCCTCCCGCGTATACATGAAGAGGGAAGACTACGATATCCTGATCGGCCGTGAAGCGGCACACTGGGGCGTGGCCGCGCGTGAGGGGGGGGATCCCCAGATCTGGGATGACGAGAGGCTCTTTGAAATATTTTTCGGCAGGGAGTATCGCCGTCTCCTCCGTCGGGTGGAGGAGCACGGACCCCGCGTGCTCGAGCTCGGCTGCGGCAACGGGGGGACCGCGCTCGCGCTGGCAGAGCTCGGGCTTCATGTGACGGGCATTGATCTGAGCCCGGAGCGCGTTGAGGCGGCCACTCATGAAGCGCTTCGCAGGGGGCTCGCGGCGAGGACGGAATTCCTGACGGGGGATCTGAACCTGATGCCCCTCCCCGTATCCTCCTTCGACTGCGTGGTGGCGCACGACGCACTGCACCACATGCTGGAGCTGGGAAACCTGCTTGACCGCGTGCGGGGGGCGCTCGTCCCCGGCGGGCGGCTTGTCGTGATGGATTTTGTCGGGATGGGGGGCCTCCGGAGACTGGTTGCGGCGGCGATGTTCGCCCTGCTGCCGACATACAGGTCGTACCGGTCGAAATGGGGCCTCCGGCGCCGCCTTGTCTCGTTCCTGACACCAGAAATGCGGAAGCGGAGGGCGTTCGCGGAAGGATCGGCGAAGCTCCTCCACGCCGAATCCCCCTTCGAAGAAATTTCGGGACCTTCGATCAGCGCGGCAATCGCGTCCCGGTTCCGCGTCGAGGAATTCTTCACGTTCTGTCCGTTCTGGTATTATCTTGCGCCTAAGCTCAGGCTGCCCGGTTCCTGGCGTTACCCTGTCGCACGCACGCTGCATGCGCTCGACGGCGCGATGATACGGATCCGCCCCCGGGCCGGCGCGCACATTTTTGTGACGGCATCCAATGATTGATCCGGTAAAGTTCAAAAAGATCCTCGTCACTCTTCTGAAGATCCTCGTCGGTGTGGAACTCGTTTCCGCGTTTGCGGAGGGAACGGGGGGACACGGCTGGGGGCGGTTCGGCGTCGATCTCGTCATCGCGGGTATCCTCTATCTCACCTGGGAGCGGCTGACGGCCGTCGTCGCGCAGAAAAAAGCAGAATCATGGAAGCGGATGGCCGCCTCCCCGGAGCGTGCCGGGCTCTTCAACGCGCTTGTGTTTTCACTCCTCTGGACGGACCGCATCTATGAAAACGTCCCCGCCGACAGGCTCAGGCTCATCGTCATCTCGTACACGCTGATCGCCCTGGGGCTCGTCGCCGCGTTCGTCAAGATCGGCTCCGGGCTCATGCCCCTGGTGATCTCGGGAGCCCTGGTTCTGGGCGCGGTGAACCTCGTCACCTGGGTCATCTCCCTGGAACGCGGAGAAAAGGAAACGCTTCAGACCGAGCTCAAACTTGCCCACGACGTGCAGGTTTCGCTCATGCCGAAGTCCGATCCCTCGCTGCCGGGGTTTGAAATCGCGGGGACCAGCGTGCCGGCGACGAATGTGGGGGGGGATCTGTTCGACTACGCACCCCTCGGCACGAACGGCGGGGTGTTCGGCATCTCGGTCTTCGATGTCTCGGGGAAAGGGATGCAGGCGGCGATGTCCGCTGTCTTTACAATCGGGGCGATCGCGGGGGAGGTCGACTTGTCAACGTCCCCCGCCGCGATTCTCACGAGGCTCAACAAGTCGATTTTTGACCATTCGAGGCGCGGGCATTTCGTTGCGTTCCTCCTTGCGGCACTCGACACTGCACGGAAGACCGTGACGTTCGCCAACGCCGGACAGACAAGGCCGCTCCTGAAAAGCCGCGGGGGATTGACGTGGCTCGATCCTCCGGGCGTGAGGTTCCCTCTCGGCATGAAGGATGACAGCGCCTATGAAGAACTGACCGTACAGCTCGCCCCGGGGGACATCCTGTTCATGCTGACGGACGGGTTCACCGAGGCGATGAACACGAAGGAAGAGATGTTCGGCGCCGAGCGGGTGGAAGAGGTGGCGCGGGAGAGCCTGATCGACGGTCTCACGCCCGCGGCCATCATCGGGCGCCTTTCGGCGGCGGTGCACACGTACGCGGCCGGGGCGCCGCAGCACGACGACATGACGATCGTCGTGGTGAAGGTCCTGTGAGACGCTTCCTCCTCCTCGCCTCCACGCTCCTGCTCGGGCCGGTCTCCCGCGGAGGGGAGGGGGAGTATTTCAATGTCTTCCTCCGGATCGATTACGCGTCGGCGGAGAAGACGCTGGAACTGTACCAGGGACTTTCGGGCAGGCCGGCGGATATCGCGGCACTGCGCGGGAGCCAGATCGCCCTCTCGACGACGTCGTTCCTGGCCCAGCGCCCGCTCGACACACCGGCACTGGAGCAGGCGCTCGAGGCCGTCAAGTTCAACCAGGGACTCGGAGACGACGTGTTCCGCATGCGGGACGCCCGCGCGAACGTGGCCGCGATACGCGAACTCCTCGAGGAGGCCCAGAAGCGGAATTTCGGCCAGAAGGTCGTGAGCACTGTCGCCCAGCTTTTTCCCGCCGCGGCGAGGGTGAACACGGTGATCCCCGTCTACTTCGTTGCGTTCGGCCACCAGAACATCGACGCGTTTGTCCGGCGCGTCATCTGGCGGGGTGACTCTCCGGTCTTTACCGGGGAAGGGGAGGGGGAACTGACGATCGTTGTCAACCTCGCGAAGTGCGTGAACTATGGCCGGAGCGTGGACGAGCGCTTCATCGGGATGCTGAGCGTGGTCGCCCACGAAGTGTTCCACGCGGCCTTCGGTGTCTACAAGGACGGCTCACCGGTCTGGAAGAATTACTACGCCACACACCGCACCCCCCTCGACCAGCTCCTGGATCTCTCGCACAACGAGGGGATTGCCTACTACCTCACGCTCGTACAGTCCTCGCGCGGTAAGCTTCCGCCGGACGGCCTGGAGAGGGCCCGGCGCTCGTTCGCGGAATTCAACAGGAACGCCGCCGAGCTCATCGCACCGGGGACAACGTTCCGGCGCTCGGAGGACATCATCCGGCTCTCGAACACGTCGGGATACTGGGAAAGTTACGGCGCAATCACCGGCATGATCATAGCCCGGCAGATCGATCAGACGCTGGGGCGGCAGGCCCTGGTGGAGACGATCGCAAACGGGCCCGCGGATTTCTTCGCGAAGTACGCCGACCTGATGAAGCGCGACGGCGGCGTCCCCTCTCTCTCCCCCCTGGTCATGCAGGCCGCCGCCCGCTAATCCCCCTGGGTGGCTGTTTCCGGGAAAACCCGGGGATTTGACGGTCCCGGGAACTTTTTGCCGCCTCTTTCGTTACCTCATTTAGACATGAGAACTTTAGCCCAGCATAAGCTCCGGATCATATTCCTCTCTGTTTACATCCCGCTCAGCGTTTCAGTCGGGATGTTGCACAGTGACGATCTCTGTGGCAGCGGGAGCGGACATCTCATAGTACAGAAGCAGTCCGCTCAAAGTCTCGCAAAACCGCTCGATAACGGATCTTGCCTTGCCTGCCTTTTCACCGCAGGACATATCGTCATTCAGGAGCCGTTCGTCCCCGTCCGTTCGGCAAACCGGGCGGTAGTACCCGCCGCAATACTTATTATCCCTGAATCAACTCCTCAACCTCACTCCGCTCGCGCACCGCCGGTTTTCCCTCTCCTGTAGGTCATCGATATCAGAACCTCACCGTAAGATGAGTAGTCCGTGGAGCATTGTGCTCCCGGACCGCTGATGCATTCACGCGGTGAGATTTTGGTGCGTCATACTCATTCCCTTGGCATTGGTCTCAACAACGGAGAGGTACGGCCATGAGTGTTCAACGGAGCCTGTTCATTCTTGCGTTCATGTTCCTTCTTTTGTGCGTAATCGTTCAAGCGGGTGAAAGCCCCTATACTAAGGCGGCAAACGGAGGTGTTCAGACAAAGATCCTGGTCATAGATGCTGATCAAAAACTCCCCATCGAACTTGCCCACGTCGTCTTGAGACGGAACGGGAGATTTATCACCCAGGACGCAACCAACCCCGCTGGCCTGGTGCGATTCCGTGACCTTGAACCCGGAAGGTACAACGTGTCGGCCTGGTTCGTTGGGTACAAGACGTACACCGACTCGATCCTCATCGACGAGTCGCATTCCTCCTTCACCTTCGGACTGCACTCCGAGGGGACTGAGGAGCAGGAAGTGGTCGTCACTGCCGACAGGGAGCTAGCGGTGTCACACATCGACCCAAGAACCGGAAACCAGGTTTTCGAGTCGGAAACGTATCACGCTCCTCCCACCGCCCGGATGACCAATCTGATTCAGGAGAACCTTATGGGTGTAGCTCGCGCGCCGACCGGTGAAGTCCATGTCCGTGGGATGCACGGTGAATTCACCTATTACATCGATGGTCTCCCGGTCCCTCTCGGCGTATTCGGGGGTCTGAACGAGGTCGTCGACCCAAAGGTCATCGACAGGGCCACGTTTATCACAGGAGGTTTTCCGGCGGAGTACGGTGGACAGATGGCTGCAATAATCGACCTTAACAACCGTGTCCCGACAGGCACCTTCCACCTCGACGCCTCCACGTACGCGGGAAGTTACCTCGTATTCAACGGGGCAAAAACCTTCTCGCCGGGAAGCGGCTCAAGCGGCGTTTCGCCCGGAGACACGCTCGGATCACGCGTCGGACCGTTCAGGGCACTCAACTCAAACGGCCAGCAGCTCTCCTTCAGCGACCACATCGGCAACCTGGGGTACTTCATTTCCGGTTCACGGCAGGAAACCGACAGGAGGATCGACCCCCCCGTCGCCGGCCTGTTTCACGACCACGGGTTCGATTACTTCCTGTACGGCAAATTCGACTATGTGCTGAGCGATGTAGATTATCTGACTTCCAATGTCAACTTCGGCAACACATACACGCAGGTTCCCTATGATTCAGTCGAACAGGTCGCTCCGGACCTCCAGAAGACAACGAACGGGTTTCAAACCCTTTCGTACTTTCGAACGCTTAACTCGGATATCGACAGAGAGTCCAATCTTTTTATCGGCGCCTACGCGCGGGAGGGGGGATTGCAGTACACTCCGGGTGCGATCGACCCTCCCAATTTTCAGTTTGCCGGGGACACCATCCACAATTATCTGCTGGCAGAGGATAGGAGCTTTACAACGCTCGGGATCCGTTCGACATATGACAGCAGACTCTCGCATCAACTGACATACAAGGTGGGATTCAACTTCAGCAGTACGAAAGGGGCCGAGAATTTCACATCGCGCGACTCGGCCGGGAATCCTGGACCGTCAATTGTGACGGATTTTGCAGGCTCGGATTTCGGCTTCTTTGGCGAAACGGACTGGCACCCTCTTGAATGGACTTCATTCGAATTTGGGATCCGCTATGACCAGCACATTGCTCCGGATGTGGCGTTACAGAGCCAGGTGAGCCCGAGATTCAGGTGGAACTTCTTCATCGATGAATCAAATACGGCGTATCTCTACTACGGCCGGCTCTTTATGCCGACAAACGTCGAAGGGCTCAGGAGCATTGCGCTCAATGTGAGCAGTACGCTGACACCGACATTACCGGAACGGGACGACTTCTTCGAGGCCGTGTATACGCACGCTTTTTCAGGGGGCTTGCGGGGAAAACTCGCCTCGTTTTACAAATACAGCACCCCCGGGCTGGATGACCAGACCGTCGGCAGCAGCGCGATCAAGACTCCTGTGAACATCTCGACGGTGAGGACAACCGGAATTGAGATTGGACTCGCATATAACAGTCCGGAGACGCCATTTTCAGGGTACGTGAACGGCTCAGTCATCCACGCATACGGATCCGGACTTGTTACCGGCGGATTTCTGGACATCCTCGATGACGGACCCGCGACAGATCTGGATCACGATCAACGGCTTTCAATTGTCGCAGACGTCAATTATCAGCCCCGCGACTGGTTCGTCAATCTCAAG
>PMJR01000141.1 GCA_003158475.1 Ignavibacteriota bacterium
CCCGGGTGGCAATCGTACAGGTTCTTACCGATCAATTCGACCCCCCCGTCCTTTGCGAACGTCGACGAGGAGCGGTCATTCATCTCCAGTATGATTCCCGATGCGTCGCAGACCGTAATGGAAGCTGGAAACTCCTTTACCCACGCGGCTTCTTTCATCGCCCTGGATCCCCTTGCTAGTGTTTCTTTCCCCCCCTTTTCTTACATTTACACTGGCGATAATATACGGGATTTTTTCCTTTCGAAGGGGACGCGCCATGAAGAGTCAGATTCTCTTTCTCCTTGCCGTAAGTCTGATTGCGGCCGGATGCGTCGTCGGTGACACGTCGACGCGAGCTCCGCAGACCTCTTCCTCGTACGGATCATCCGATGAACAGTTTCCGGTTCTGAACGCGTACGGGAACTGGATCGACGTTGGCACGTACGGGCGTGTCTGGCAGCCCTCGGTCATGTCTGATTGGAGGCCCTACACCAACGGCCAGTGGGTATGGTCCGACCGCGGGTGGATGTGGGACTCGGACGAGCCTTTCGGCTGGGTTGTCTATCACTACGGCGAGTGGATTCAGATGGACGCCCTGGGCTGGGTCTGGATTCCTGGAAACGATTGGTCTCCCGCGCGCGTAAATTGGTACTCGGAGAATGACTACATCGGTTGGGCGCCGATGGCTCCCCCCAGGGCATCGTATCCCGAGGCGTATCAGCCGGGTTATGAGAACTACTGGGTGGTTGTCCCGGCACCACAATTCACCCGGTTGAACGTCGGTGCATACAGGACCACTCCTCCCCATCAGGCCCCTCCGGCAGCCACGCGTGGGAAGGCGCCAGAGCGTCCGCCCGACATCATCACCATTCAGGGAGCAACCCATCAGTTGATCGCCCCCCGCAAGACCGAGCAGGATCAGGTCCGGATTGGCCCCCGTACTGTCACCCGGGTGAGGGTGGCTCCGGATGTCAGGGTTGCACCTCCGGCACAAGTGTACGCTTCCCCTACCGCTCCCGACGTTGCACCCCCCCCTTCCACGCCGGCGGTTCTTCCCGGAGGAGGGCGCACGATACCGCGTCCCGTCGCTCCCGCCGTTGTTTCCCCCCCACCGGTGCAAGCGCGGACCCCCTCCCCGGTGAGGATTACTCCGACCCCCGCTCCGGTGAGGGTTGCCCCCCAACCGGTTGTGCCGGCTGAAAGGAGAGTAACTGTTCCGGATAGGCCCCAGGAAAAAAGAGAAGTGAGGAGTGCAGTGAAACCGGAAGAGAAAAAGGATTCGCGGTAACCGAAGCCCTGCTTCTCCTCTCACGATGATCCGCGCTCACCACTCCGGAGTCCACGTGGTCCCGAGACCGGGGCCGAAGAGGATGGCATTGGTCAGGAGCCGCTCGGTCCCCCGGAAGTACGCCCGGAAGTCCGGCTGCCCTGCAAAGAGTATCACCTGCCCCATTCCCGACTGTTCCCGCGTACAGTACGGCGTGTTTGCGAGTCGAAGTCGCGCCTCCGGCCAGAGCAAACCCGAGATTCGCAGAGACGGCGAAGGGGCGAACCGGCCGACCGTCCTCACCGGCGGATACTTGGAGACGAACGCCGTCGGGGACGTCATCATTGCCGGCACGCTTTTCCCCAACCCGAAGGTGAGCCACTCATCCCTGTCACAATCGACACGGAGAATTGCCCCGTGGGGAGCGAAGAGGCGGGCGAGCTCGTCGGCCCGATCAAGCTCCTCGGGTTTCAGCGACGGTTTGGGCGGAATTCGACCGGCGGTGTCGGATTTTTCCGGGTAGGACCAGATATGCAGTTTATCGAGGGAAGGAGATTCGCTTGCAATTTCGTCCATTGCGGACTGTTCGTACTCGCTCAGTTTTGCCAGGACCTGTGATCGCTGTCGAACTGACGTGAGTCCGGTGGATGAATCGGCGCAGAACATCGCTGAACCGCCCATGGCAATGAGCGTCCCCCCCTCCTGCACCCAGCGGCGGATCTTCTCGATTACCGGCCGGCCGATGACACTGGGGAAGGAATATCCATCCGGCAGCACCAGGACATTATAGATCGAGAGGTCGACCATGCCGAGCTGGGCGATATCCAGCAGTGCGAGCGGAAGACCGATCTTCTGATCAAGCAGATGCCACACAGCACCCATGCTGGCGAAGTCGGTGTTCCCGCCCGCGACGAGCGCCGCCTTCGGCTTGCGGAGGACGCCGAGTTCGCCGCCGCCGAGGTCCGGTCCATTGGGTGCCAGCCCGCTGCTTATGCCGACGACCTGAATGCCGGTCTCACGGGCAACGCTCTCCAGCGTCCGGGAAACATCCGGCGGGTTGGCGCGCAGTGGGAGGAATATCGATCCCCGGGGGAAGTTCTTTCCCTCGAGGTTGAGGTCTTTCTTCGCGGCATACATCGTCAATCCGCGGCCATACAAAAGTGCCACTGCCCGAAGTGCCCCGTCACCGCTGCAGTCAAAAAGGAAGCCCTGCTGGGGCCGGGTTCCGTCCACACGACCCTGGCGCGGCACATATTTCCAGGGTTCCGACGGTGACGTCACCGCCGATTCCGATGAGTAGGCATCCAGCCCGTATGCAGCCAGGAGCGACCACGATGTCACTTCGTAGAGTTTTGACTCCCTGCGCTTCAGGAGTTCACGGCGCTCAAACGTGAGAAAAGTATCCGAGAGCTGCATGTCGAATGTCAGGATGGTCTGGGCCAGGAAGCCGAGCGGCTGGTTTGTCGGGACAATCAGCGTCCCCACCGGGAACACGCGGGTGACTGACCCCGGGTCGTAATAGCTTTTCACATGAGCGGAGAATTCCTCTTTTGCCACCGACACCTCGATTCCCTGGCGCGAGAGTGTTTGCGCGAAATGTGTCAGCCGGTCCGTATTATTGTCGGGTGCAACAATATATGCCTTCACCTTTCCGCCGCCATACTCCGAAACCGCGCGCTCCCGATGCGCATAGTAGTCGCTCAGAAGCTCTCTCCGGTTATTGGCCGCCGTGGTGAGATTGGCCATCGAGCTCACATAGTGGTGTTCCACAGTTTCGGAATATGTCAGAACGGTCCCGTCGTGCCGCGATACGCGTGAACCCGACACGCCGGCCTGCTCGTACAATATTCCCAGGCCCCCTGTATACAGGGGCCACGAGGATCCGTACCCGGGGTAGAGTTCTTCGTTCCATTCGCGCGTGTAGTATGCCCAGCCGTGCTGGTCGAACGACCTGGCCTGGTCGGCGGCAAAGACCCCCCACCAGTGCTTGACACGGTCGGTGAGGTAGGGGTTGAATGGATGACGCGGCGGGGAGAACAGGTATGTGTCCCACTGTCCCATCTCGTGCGCATCCACGACGAGCTGGGGGTGCCACGAGACAATCGCCTCGATCCTGGCCTTGGTCTCCCGAAGTTCCTCGGAAAACCAGTCGCGATTCATATCGAAGAGATAGTGGTTTCCCCGTCCCCAAGGCCAGAAGCCCCCTTTCTGGAGACTCTGCCCGTCGGCCAGCGGCACTGCAGTCGCGAACGCTTCCATTTGCGCAAGGAACCGTTCGCGACCGTCCGGGTTCTCGGAAGGGTCGATGATGACCACCAGGTCTCTCCGCAAACGCTCTGTCAGCGAGTCGGTTCCCGCCGCCAGTCGATACGCGACGGCAAGAGATGCATCAACGCCCGAGATCTCGTCGCCGTGAATCGAGTAGGCCAACCAGGCCACGGCAGGGGTGGAATCGATGACGGCATTGAGTCGGCTCTGTGCGAGCTTCCGTGGATCACCGATGCGGCGGAGGTTCTCCTTGATCTCCTCAAGCCGGGCGATATTGGCTTCATCGGAGATCACGAGGTAGACGAGCGGCCGGTCCTCATACGTCTTTCCCATATCGAAAAGCCTTACCCGCTTCGAAGCCGTCGCAAGCACGTGGAGGTAGTCAAGGACCATGGCGTGTCTGGCAGGGCGCTCACCCAGGGCAAAGTGGAGCGTCTGCTCCGGCGCAGGGACGGAAGGATCGTACTCTCCCGGTGCCAGCACTAACCCGCCGTTGCTTCCAAAAAATCGTACGGGTGTGTCGCCGGCCGTTCCTTTGCATGCGATGCACAAGCTCAATGTCAAAAGCGCGAGACAGAGGCGATATCTGAGCATGAGCTCCTCAGCAGTTGTTATAAGTGTTTGGGGCCGATCAGGGGTCGCACCAAAGGTATCCCCTCCGGAATCGAGAATCAAGTTCTCGCATCCCCTTTCTCCCGCCCCTTTCTTCCGGTAGAAACAACAAAGCCCCGACCATTCCTGGCCGGGGCTCGTGTGTGATACTCACAAAGTCAGCAATAGCAGAAGCTTCTTCGTCTCCGTATACGCTCCTGCCTGTAGTCGGTAGAAATACACACCGCTTGCCGGGTTCGTCCCATCGAACCGCTCTGAATAGCTCCCTGCCGACTTCTCCTCGTCCACGAACGTGCAGACCTGTTTCCCGAGAATGTTGAAAACCTCACCGTGTTTTCCGATGCAGATTTTGGCCAACTTGACAGACTTTTGACGAGAGAAAGGTGGAAAAAGTGTAGTCTGTTCCGGAAAAATGTTGCGGGCCAGAAAAATAGGGAATTCGATTCTCGGGAATCGTACATTATAAGGGAGTAAGTCACACTTATACAGGGAGCGACCAAAATGAAAACCAGTAGTTCCCGGATCTGGTGGCTGGTCCCGGTCGGTCTTTCATTGACAGCGGCGGGTTGCGTGACGTCAGAGACGTACACGCTCAATGAAGTCTCATTAAGCGGGCCGATTGCCAGAACACCCATAAACGTGACGATCGATCCTGTCCCGGGCACAGTCCAGTTGATTCCGGGGTTTGCGGTGGACAACGCCCCTGTCATCAAGGGGACCATAACCCCGGTGCCCGGACCTGACGCTCAGCCGGCGAAAACCCGCGTGACCGCATCGTCCGGAGGAAATCTCACGTGGGACGTCCCCGCGAGCGAATACAGTCTTGATCTCCAGTGGACTGCGACGCAGCATTTCGGGCTGGGGGTGGGAGGAGTGTATGCGACCGCCGGGGGGTATCAGTTTACGAATTTTCGTGGCGGGATAAGCTTCTTCACAGTAGACAACCAGTTCGGAATCCGGCTGGATGCGGGGGTGCAGTTCAACGCCGTCCGGTTCCGGTCCCGGGCGACCGTCACAGAGCTGGTCGAGCCGCTCTTCACGTCGCCGCGCACGTACGTGTCGAACTTCGACGATACGGGAGTCGAGCAGTCGATTGGTGCGGCACTCGGTCTCACGATCAACAGCGCCTACAGCGAATCCTTTGTGAACGGGTTCCTCCATCTTGGGGTGGCCTGGCAGCCACTCATCGACTACCGCCCGACGAGACCCGACTCCATTGCGGGGCCCGGGGACGGCCGTGCGGCCATCGGGAACCTCAAAAGCACGAGTGCGGTACTTTCCTTCGGAGGAGGGATTGCGATCGAGCTGGGGAGAGGAAACCGCGCCCTCCTCGGTATTCGTGGTGCCCAGCTCCTTGAGGTTGACTCCCCTGCACCCGGGCCGGTGTGGCAGCCCTTCGTCGAGTTTGTTTTCTCGTTCTGAGAAAAATGCCTGTCAAACGGTTGAACAATTCCCCCTAACATAGTATCTTAGCACTCAATGGTGAATCGTCGCTGAATCGTCCACGCCTCTGATCCCGTCGCGCAGTGCTGCCAGTTTCGACGAACAATACCGCCCCCGCAGTCGCAGCTCCATTGAAGAAACAGGGGGCCGGGATCGCCGTTTCCCCCCTCCTTGTTGAATCGTCCCGCAGAGAATCCGCTCAGGTTCTTGAATCCCTCAATACATCAGCCGCGGGCCTGACCCAGGCCGAGGCTGATGTACGTCTCGAACAGCACGGCCCAAACGAAGTTGCGCAGGAGGTACACCACGGATGGCTGTTCCGGATGATGGTCACTCTCCGCAACCCGCTCGTCATCCTCCTTTCCGCGCTCGCCACGATTTCGTTTGTCACCGGCGATTTGCGTGCAGGGACAGTGATGGCGCTGATGGTGGTGCTGGGCGTCATGCTCCGGTTCGTGCAGGAAAGCCGCGCAGATACAGCCGCGGCGAAGCTGAAGGCGATGATAAAGGTCACGGCCACTGTTGTCCGGGAAGGCCAGCAGGCCGAGATTCCCCTGGCACACCTCGTTCCGGGTGACCTGGTCGCGCTCGCAGCGGGGGACATGATCCCGGCCGACATTCGCGTGGTGACGTCAAAGGATCTGTTCATTGTGCAGGCAAGCCTGACGGGCGAATCGATGCCTGTCGAAAAATTCGATGCCCGGGAGGGTCGGGAAAACATCTCCCCCCTCGAGCTCTCCAATGTGTGCTTCCTTGGCACAAGCGTGGAGAGCGGGTCAGCGACGGCCGTGGTTGTCGCCACGGGAAAGACGACGTATTTTGGGAGCATGGCGGGCACCATCGCCGGCGCCCAGGTGGAGACGAGCTTTGACAAGGGAATCAAGCGATTCACCTGGCTCATGATCCAGTTCATGATGGTGATGGTCCCGCTGGTGTTTCTTATCAATGGGATCACGAAGAGTAACTGGGGGGAGGCGTTCTTCTTTGCGCTTGCGGTGGCGGTCGGACTCACACCCGAGATGCTCCCCATGATAGTCTCGGTGTGCCTTTCCAAGGGCGCCCTCCTGATGTCGCGCAAGAAGGTGATCGTCAAACGCCTCAACTCGATACAGAACCTCGGTGCGATGGACATCCTCTGCACCGACAAGACCGGAACGCTCACAATGGACCGGGTGATACTCGAGCACCACTGTGACGTCGTTCAGAAAGAAAGCGATGCGGTTCTCGTCGATGCATACCTCATCAGCCACTTCCAGACCGGATTGAGGAACGTCCTCGATCGCGCGATACTCGATCACCATGAGGTGATGGAGCAGACCGCCCTCGGCGCCTACAAGAAAATCGACGAGATACCGTTTGACTTCAAGCGGCGCCTGATGTCGGTCATCGTGGCGACCCCCGAGGGGAACCACCGTCTCCTCACGAAGGGAGCTCCCGAAGAAGTCTTCCCCCGGTGTACCCGGTTCGAGCTTGAGGGAGATCTCCTCCCCATGGACCCGATTCTCATCGAAGACCTGAAGGAGGAGTACGAGCGCCTGAGCACCAACGGTTTCCGTGTCCTTGCCGTAGCATACAAGGAGCCGGAGCTGAAGCCGGCGTATTCGAAGGACGATGAGTGCGAACTGGTATTGATCGGCTACGTCGCGTTCCTGGATCCCCCCAAGGATAGCGCTGCGCCCGCGATTGCGGCGCTCCAGAAACACGGGGTTGTCGTAAAGATCCTTACCGGTGACAATGACCTCGTGAGCAAAAAGGTCTGTCACGATGTCGGCATGCCGACGGATAAGGTGGTGCTGGGGACGGGGATTGACAAGCTGACGGACGCGGAGTTGGCGGATGCCGTCGAAAATGCCACACTGTTCGCCCGTCTCTCCCCGGCGCACAAGCAGCGGATCATCCGCATACTGCGGGAGAGGGGTCACGTCGTCGGGTTCATGGGAGACGGGATCAACGACGCGCCGGCCCTCAAAGCGGCCGACGTCGGAATTTCAGTGGATTCGGCTGTCGACATCGCCAAGGAGTCTGCGGACATCATCCTTCTCGAAAAGAGCCTGATGATACTGGAAGAGGGGGTCCTGGAGGGGCGGAAGGTCTTTGCGAACATCATCAANNAACTTCGGCAATATGTTCAGCGTGCTCGGGGCGAGCGCGTTCCTCCCGTACGTCCCGATGGCGCCCATCCAGGTGCTGACAAACAACCTGCTGTACGACTTCTCCCAGGTGCCGATCCCGACCGACAACGTCGATCCGGAACAGATAACGAGGCCGCGCCCCTGGTCCATGGATGAACTGAAGAAGTTCATCCTGTACATCGGGCCCATCAGCTCGATCTTCGACTACACGACCTACTTCATCATGTTGTACGTGTTTCACTGTTGGGATCCTTCCCGTGCCTCCCTTTTTCAGACGGGATGGTTTGTGGAATCGCTGATGACGCAGACCCTCATCATCCACATCATCCGCACGAACAAGATCCCGTTCCTGCAGAGCCGCGCGAGCCTTCCCCTCGTCATCACGTCGTCGCTGATCATGTGTTTCGGGATGTACCTGCCGTACTCTCCCTTCGCGGCGTCGCTGGGGTTCACGGGACTCCCCGAACTCTACTGGCCCCTTCTCCTCCTCACGCTCCTCTGCTACGTGTCGCTCACGCAACTTGTGAAAGTCGTCCTCCTCCGCCGGGCGTGGATCTGACGTTTATTGACAGATTTATTCATCTCGCCACGGTAATCTCCACGTGGTCCCATTTTCGTTGTCATCCGGCGGACCATTCCCTACACCTTCACCGACCGGTAGGCGTAATCGAACGTGATGTTCGTTGATCCCAGCGCCGTGTGTATGCCGGCGCCGAACGTCGGCCCGGAGATGTACGCGAGATCGGCAGACTCCTTCTGCGCGAGATCTGCAGGGGCGAAACGGATTAAAAGGCTCCCGGGACGGAGCGGGAGAGGGAAGGAGCGCGGGACGAGGAGGACCGGCGTTTGGATCAGGGGGAGAAGCGTGCTGCAGACCGGGGACGGTTCAGGAGAGTTTCCCCAGGTGGCGGGGAAGCCGGGACTTGTAGTTCCGGCTCAGCATCAGCCTCGTGCTGTTCATCAGTATGACGGTAATGTCGCCGTGAAACAGCGGCTGCATCTCCCTGATCCTGTCAATGTTCACGATTGTCGAGCGGTGGATGCGGATGAACTGCGCCGGGTCGAGCTGGGATTCGAGATCGTTCATCGTCCCGCGGATCAGGTGTGACGCCGTCCCGACATGGAGTGTAAGGTAGTTCCCGGCGGCCTCGATCCAGTCGATTTCCTCGACCTTCAGGAACACAATGCGGCCGCCGGTTTTCACAACGAGCCGCTTCATGTAGCGGGAATCGCCGCCGACGCTCCCCAGAAGCGTCATCAGTTGCCTTTTGAACGGGCCTGCCGGCTCCGAGAGAATCTGTGCTTTGGCGCGGGTCAGCGCGTCCTGGAAACGGGTGGCGGCAAAGGGTTTAAGCAGGTAGTCGAGGGCATGATACTCGAATGCGCGGAGCGCATGCTCGTCGTAGGCGGTGACAAAAATGACGGCTGCGACGCGGTCGACGCCGACGGTTCGGAGCACTTCGAACCCGTCTTTCCCCGGCATCTGTATATCGAGAAACAGGAGATCAGGGCTCGACTCCTCGATCAACGCAACTGCATGCAATCCGTCCACACACTCACCGATGATGTCGATCTCAGGATCCCGTTCCAGGAACATTCTGAGCTTGTCCCTTGCGAGGGGTTCGTCATCAACGATGAGCGTCCGGATTTTCTGACTGGTGACCCTGGTCGACGACGGGGGGCTCATACGAATCAATACGGAGAGGAATCTGCAATGTTACACACAACCCTCCTGAAGCCCCTTCCGTCATCAGAAATGAATGGTTCATCCCGTACAGTTGCCGGAGCCGGGCCTTCGTGTTTCGAAGTCCGATCCCTTCCTCAAAGTTTTCCGGGAGGCCCGGCCCGTCGTCCGACACCCGTAATTCCAGTTTCGCCTCAGCGTACCGGGCGCTTACCATGACTGTCCCGGTCCTGCTTTGCGTTGCAACGCCGTACCGGATCGCGTTTTCGACGATCGGCTGCAACAGAAGATTGGGAACCATCGCTTGATTTGCCTCCTGCTGGACGTCCATCGTCACTCTCAACCTCTCCCCCAGCCTCAGTCTTTCGATTTCGATGTACTGTTTCAGCAGGTCCAGCTCCTGTCTCAGCGTCACCTCCTGTGCGCCGTTCACCTCGAGCGTCGCCCTCAGGAGGTCCGCCAGGCGCGAGATCGCCTCGTCCGCCGCCTCCACGTCCTTGTGCATCAGCGAAGAAATTGCATTCAGTGTATTGAAGAGGAAATGGGGATGGATCTGGCTCTTCAGTGCCTGGAGCTGGGCCTCCACGAGCTTGGCCTCGAGCCGTGATGTCCTCAGCTCCCTGTCCTTGTAGTGACGGTAGTAGTCGATGCTGTAGCTTGTCGCCAGGAGGAACGCATACGTCAGGTAGCGGAAGAAAAGACCGCTCTTCATGAGCATAATCGAGGTTTTCAGGTACGGTCTCTCGTCGCCGTCAACGGCATGAAGGAACAGGGCGTAGAGTGCGATGTGGAGTACGGGGACAAAAATGAATGCGGGGATGTGCCAGCCGAGGATCCTCGTCGTGGGTCCGGCCTCGAGCGGGTTGTGCCTCGCGAGCCAGACGATAAACGGAAACAGGAGCGCCCACACATACCAGTAGCTGAGGAGTCCGACAACAAGCTCGTTCCACTTGTATTGGGTCGTTTCCTGTGACATCCCAACATAGTTCTGGAAGACAAACAGGAGACCGATCCCCGTGAAGACGCCGAATACGATCAGCCATTCCTTCAACCGCCATGACCTGAAGGGGTTTTCCTCGCCATGAATCATTTCCGTACCCGAATTCCTTTGATTTTCCTGCCGAGAGAAGTGATAGGTGGTGGCGCCAGGGCGCCATCATTGATGGTGCCTGCGGCGCCATCGTTGATCCGGCCTGATGGCGACCGGGCTGTTGGCATCCGCCCCCGGGGGGGAACGCGGGACGGAGGACGGTCGCAACGACTATACGGGGAATCTGATTCGGAAGCAAATCCTCTGGGACGAAGTGGAGATAGGGGGGGACGAATTGCCCCGTTCCGGCATGGCCGGGATGACACGAGTGATCCGGTTTCCACAGGGTTCTTCCCTCTTCGTTCACCGGAAAATCCTGCATCCTCGGTATCACCCGCAATCGGTCTCCGATCATGCCTCCCGTCATCAGTATAGTCCCTCCTGTCACATTTTTGCATCCCGGCACTTCAATTTTCCGTATCTCTCATCAGAGAATAGAGGGAAGATTCGTTCATCAAAAAGGAGGGTGCTATGAAAACCATGCTTGTTGTCGGTGTCGCAATACTGAGCGCGGCGCTGGGATATGCCGCGCCGAGGGACGTCTCTCGTCCCGCTCCCGATCTGGAGCTCACCGAGGCGAAGCTCCTCGATGATGTTCACTGCGACGACTGCCAGACAAAGGGAAGTGCCATTTTCGATCTCGGCGAGTTACGATCTGAAAAGGCGGTCATTCCCCTGATGGATGTCCTTCACAGGGATGGGGACGAGTTCTCTCGTATAGTGGCTGCACTCGCGCTCTGCCGTATAGGCGATGCACGCGGTACATACGCTGTAAAGCGTGCAGCGACATTTGACAGGAGCGACAAAGTGCGGACGGTTGCCGCCTGGTTCTACAATACATACGTGAAAGAGGGAAGCTTCGAGTTCGAGCCCGCCCAGCCGGCGATGGCGAGCAAGAACTGATCCGCGTATCGTGTGCCAAAAGGGCTCCCCGGCTTTCCTGGCTCCGGGGGGCCCCGTTGGTTCATCTTCCCCCGTTTCTGGTTCCGTCCCCTTTCGCTTGACCCATGGCCTCATTCAAGAATCGATTCTGAAGAGTGCCCACCCCTCACATGCCCACCCCTCGACTGCATACCCCACGGCTGATTGAGAATCTCCTGAAATAGTGGTATCCTACATGTCTAAAGGAGTTCGCGATGGTCGGCCAGACGATCTTGAAATATAAGATCCTCGAGAAACTCGGTGAAGGGAGCATGGGCGTGGTGTACAAGGCCCATGACCTCGCCCTCGGGCAGATGGTGGCCCTAAGGTTCCTGCCAGTTCAGTTTTCCCGCTCAGAAGTCGATCGCGCCCGTTCAATCCTGGAGGCAAGGGCCGCCTCGACATTGACCCACCCGAACATCTGCACTGTCCATGCGATAAAGGAATACGAACGACAGATGTTCATTGTCATGGACTATGTGGAGGGGGAAAACCTCAGGAAGAAACTGAGGGCGGGACCCGTGCAGGTCAGACGGGCGATCGAGATCGGGATGCAGGTTGCTGAGGGTCTCGCGATCCTCCATGAGCACGGGATGATCCATCGGAACATCAAACCCGAGAACATCATGATCCGGAAAGACGGTGTCGTCCAGGTCATGGATTTCGGGCTCATCAGAAGAGGAGGTCTCTCCGCGGAGGCGAGGGAAGGGAGTGCCATCGGCACAGCCGCCTACATGTCCCCCGAGTTGATCCAGGGGCACGCATCGGATCAGAGAACCGACATTTTCTCTCTCGGCGTGGTGCTCTATGAGATGCTGTCGGGACACCCCCCTTTCAGGGGGGCGGACGAAGCAGCGCTCATCCAGGAAATATTGAACGCGGAACCCCGGCCTCTTTCATCGGCCGTCGAGGGGATCGACAATGCGCTTGATGTCATTGTCATTGAATGCCTCATGAAGGACCAGGAAGAGAGATATCAATCGGCAAGGGAACTGGCAAAAGACCTTCGCCGATACATCAGGGGAGCGGGTGGGCCCGGTGCCGAGCGCATGGTGAAGATTGGACCGTACAAGGTAGTAGAGCCTTTCACGAGCAGCCCCATCGGCCCCGGGAGGATGAAAGCCGGGTTGGTGAAGTACATAAGATTCCCGACGGCGCAGCCGGAGAATCCCCAGGTCGGAACAGAAGGGGGATCCGGATCCGTTCCGGTTCACGCTTCTTCTTCCCTGACACTGACAAGAATTCTCCCTTGGGGTCTCGTTTTCGTTGTTACGGCCGCGTCATTCGCGTTCCTGTATTTCCGGGGAACAGTCTTCCACACACGAACAGTCCGCTCATTCATCCGCCCGCCGGAGAACGCCACATTTGCCCGGGTGTCCGGCGGTGTAAACGGAGGACATTTTGCACTCGCGCCGGATGGGAAGAGGCTGACATTTGCCGCGACAGACTCCGCCGGGGTCACTCGTCTGTGGGTTCGCGCGCTCAATTCTCTTCAGTGTGTCCCGCTTGCGGGGACTGACGAAGCATCATACCCGTTCTGGTCGCCGGACGGCAGGTTTATTGGTTTCTTCTCGGGGGGCAAGCTCAGAAAGATTGACGCCTCCGGAGGAGCGGTCAACACGTTGTGCGAGGCGGCGTCAGGCCGGGGGGCGAGTTGGGGCGGCGATGACATAATCGTGTTTTCGCCCTCTTCGTCAGAACCCCTCAGTCAGGTTCCGGCCGCAGGGGGGACTCCCTCGCCGGTCACGACGCTTGATGCGTCGAAGCTCGAGCATTCGCACCGTTGGCCATGGTTCCTGCCGGATGGCAGGCATTTTCTCTACATGGCGCGCTCCTCATCCACGGATATCATCTACGTCGCCTCGCTCGACGGGAAGGAAAACAAAGAGTTGCTGCGCAAGCACTCGAACGTCGTTCACGGGAACCGTTGCCTTCTCTTCATAGAAGAGGGAGCCCTGATAGCCCAGCCGTTCGATGTGCGTGGGCTGGAGTTACAGGGCCTTCCTGCCACCGTGGCAGAGGGGGTACTGTACGATCCGGGATACGGACGGGGAGATTTCTCCATTTCCGGCCACGGAGAGCTCCTCTACGGAGAAGGGGTGTCGGAGAACGCGGGACTGGCATGGTTCGATCGATCCGGGAATTTCAGCGGGTTTGTCGCGCGCTCGGTGAAAAACCTCGATGCGCGTATTTCTTCTGACGGCTCCAAAGTCGCGTATTCAAACGACACTGAGGACAGGACCAGCAGGCACCTGACGACGGATCTCTGGACTTATGACCGGGTCCGGGGAGTCACAACGCGGTTGACAATGGATCCGGGGGACGAGGTGGATCCCGTCTGGTCACCGGACGGCAAACAGATCGCGTTTGCGTCCAACCGGAGCGGCAGAGCGAACCCCTACCGCATCAATGCCGACGGGACTGCGGGTGAGGAGTCGCTTGCGGCTTCGGACTATGACCTCTTCCCGACGGATTGGTCCGCAGACGGAAAGCTCATCGCGCTCCAGAGGGGCCCCTCGAAGGAGGAAAAGTGGAGCATCTGGATTCTTCCTCTTGCCGGCGGCGGGAAACCCTACCTCTGGCTGAAAAGCGACGTGGCCCTGCAGTTCGGGAAGTTCTCCCCCGACGATCGCTGGATGGCATTCGTTTCCGACGAATCCGGCGAGCAGCAGGTCTATCTCCGGCCATTCCCTGGCCCCGGTAGCACGACGCAAGTGTCGTTGCACGGGTGCAACGGTGAGGCCTTCTGGCGTCACGATGGCAAAGAAATCTATTTCATGTCGCTGGACTCCAGGGTGATGGCGGCGGACGTATCGTTCTCGGGTTCCAGCGTGAAAGTGGGGAAGCTGCGGGAGATATTTGATGCTCGCTCACGCGGCATCAGGTTCGTTCGGGGTTTTACGCCCGACAATCAGCGGCTGCTCGGTGTGTACAAACTTCCCGATGCCCGGCCGGCCGATCTTACACTCGTCACCGAATGGACAGCAGATGCGCGAAAGCCGTAGCCGCCGGCTGTGACCCGCAGGCCGAACCCCGAACTCGATTGTATCCCAGCGTATATTGATGAGGAGGCCACGATGGTAGGAAAAACAATCTCGCACTACAAAATCCTCGAGAAGCTCGGGGAAGGGGCCACCGGGACAGTCTACAAGGCCCAGGACACAAAGCGTGACCGTCTTGTCGCGCTCAAACTTCTTCCGATCCATATGAAACTGTCCCAGTCAGACAAGCTCAAACTGAAGCAGGATGCAACAAATGCCGCGCTCCTTACCCATCCCTACATATGCGCGTTCTATTCGTTGAAGACGGAGGAGAACGACTATTTCATCGTGATGGAGTTCGTTGACGGCACGAGTCTGAAGCAGAGCATGCCGATCATGAACAACCAGGTCGCCATCAATTTCGCCATTGCCATCTGTTCGGCCTTTCAGGAAGCTCACAACAATGGCATTCTACACAGAAACGTCCGGTGCGACAGCATCATGGTGACATCAAAGAGACGGCTCAAGGTTCTCGGATTTGGACTGGCGAACCTGAAGGAAATATTGAAGCTCGACAAAACGACAGGCACAGCGGAGGACGCCGCATATATGTCCCCCGAACAGATACAGGGAACAGCACTTGATCCGAGGTCCGACATATTCTCGCTGGGGGTTCTCTTTTACCATATGCTTTCGGAAAAGCTTCCGTTCCGGGGAGAGCACGAGGCGGCGATGTTCCATTCGGTCCAGAACGAGGCACCCATTCCCATCCGCCAGTATCGCCCGGACCTGTCCCCCGGGTTTGTCTCGATTATCGAGCGGGCGCTCGAAAAGCTACCGGCGGACAGGTATCAATCAGTGGATGAGATGCTCGCCGAACTCCGGCATCTGAAACGTGCCTCATTCTCGATGTCGAAAGTCTTCTCCCGTCCGTCGGGTGATACAAAGAGGCCTGTGACGAAGCCGTTCATACGTTTTCAGGGAAAGACGGCAGGGATGCCATTGAGGACAATGATCCCCCTTCTCCTGGGGATACTCGTGTTGATCCTTGTTGCGATCATCGTCATGCGGACTCTTGTCAGTCCGTAATGCGCTTCCGGCCTGACCCTGACGCGCCTCCGACCAGGCCATAACGCGCCTCCGACCCTTAGTCATAACACGCCCTCGGGCTGGCCTACCCACTCCACCAGTGGTGAACAATCGGACAGTGCCGGGCGGGCAGGCGTCGGGACACAAGGGTGGTCTTTCGTGGCGACACGGGCACCCGGATGGTCAGGATGGAGGCGAAAATGCGACATTTCTGTCCTCTCCGCGACGCCGGCTCCGCGGCTGCTGTTGCTTTTCATGTTTGCCGTCTCTATCTTCGCATCACGCTTTTCTGCAGGTGTATCAGTTCCTGAGAGTAACTCCTTCAAAACAGGGCGACACCATGCCTTCTATGAGTATGCCGCAACCCCCTAAAGCTTACCCGTTTCACCCCCGTACGTATTCATGAATTCTGTTTTCTTGAATCGGACCGACAAGGCAGACTGATCAGGTTCACACAGAATCACACGTCCCGGCATTGACTTCAGAAAGAGCTCCCGTTTTTCGATGAGGCACTTCAGAGAGCGATCGCCCCGCAGTCGGGCGCGACGTAGTGGTGCATAAATTCGTTCTCTGAGCTGAATTCAATTCATGTACATCATTCAACCACATGGAGGGCCGGATTATGTCCGCCGGTGACAAGAGCAGTACACCAAAAGGCGAAGTGTATTCCCCTTCCGCTGACGTCATTGCACAGGCAAATGTGCGGGATCCCGAGGCGTTGCGGAAAGAGGCATCGGAGAACCTCGAGGCGTACTGGGCGAAGCGCGCAGAAGAACTGACATGGTTCAAAAAATGGGACAAGGTTCTCGACGACTCCAACAAGCCGTTCTTCAAATGGTTTGTCGGAGGAAGAACGAACATCGTTGCCAATGCCATCGACCGCCACGTGCGGACGTGGCGGAGGAACAAGCTTGCCCTCATCTGGGAAAGTGAGAGAGGGGAGGTGCGGACGTTCTCCTACCACGCCCTTGCGCGGGAGGTGTGTAAGTTTTCCAACGTCCTGAAGAGCATGGGCGTCAGCAAAGGGGACCGCGTCACGATCTACATGCCGCGAATCCCGGAGACGGTGATCGCGATGCTGGCCACGGCGAAGATCGGCGCAGTGCATTCCGTCGTCTATGGAGGCTTCTCGGTTGAAGCCTTGCACGGACGTATCGAGGACAGTGAGTCGAAAGTGATTGTGACCGCGGACGGCGGCTATATGAACGGCAAAGTCATCGAGCTGAAGAAAATTGTCGACGAGGCATTGAGACGCACGGCAGCCCCCGAAAACGTCGTTGTCGTCCGGCACACGGGAAAGGAAGTGGCGATGGAAGCGGGTCGCGACTACTGGTATCACGACCTGATGTCGATGCCGCTCGTCCGGACCTCCCAGCGCTGCGAGACGGAAGAGATGGATGCGGAGGATCCGCTCTATATCCTTTATACATCCGGGACGACGGGGAAACCGAAGGCGATAGTGCACACACACGGGGGCTACCAGGTCGGCGTGTACGCCACATTCAAAGATGTGTTCGACATCAAGGAAGAGGACAGGTGGTGGTGCACCGCAGATCCCGGGTGGGTCACCGGCCATTCCTATATCGTCTACGCCCCCCTCATCGCGGGGGCGACATCGGTGATGTACGAAGGGGCGCCGACCTTTCCGTTCCCCGACAGGTGGTGGGCCATCGTGGAGAAGTACGGCGTGTCGGTGATGTACACGACTCCCACCGCGATCCGCGGCCTCATGCGTTTTGGTCATGCATGGCCGAACCGCCACGATCTCTCATCGCTCCGGCTTCTCGGCTCTGTGGGTGAGCCGATCAATCCCGAGGCGTGGCGCTGGTTCTACAAGAACATCGGCAAAGAGAAGTGCCCGATCATGGACACTTGGTGGCAGACTGAGACGGGCATGTTCATGATCACCCCGATGCCGGCGATGACGCTGAAACCCGGGTCGGCCTCGCGGCCGTATCCCGGCGTTGAAGCCGATGTCGTCGGAGAGGATGGGAAGCCGGTCAAGCCGGGAGAGGAAGGGTTCCTCGTGCTGAAAAAGCCGTGGCCGGCAATGCTCCGGACGGTCTACAAGGATCCCGACCGTTATGTGAAGACATACTGGAGCCGCTACCCCGGGATGTACACGGCCGGCGATTCCGCCAGGAAAGACGAAGACGGTTACTTCTGGATCATCGGGCGCGTCGATGATGTAATAAAGGTAAGCGGCTACCGTCTGGGGACGGCCGAGCTCGAATCTGCGTTCGTGAGTCATCCCTCGGTCGCCGAGGCGGCCGTTATCGGCCTCCCCCACGAGATCAAGGGAGTCGCCATTCACGCATACGTCATTCTGAAAGCGAACGCAACACAAACCGACACGCTGGTGGATGAGCTCAAGGCGCATATCGCCCACGAGGTAGGGCCGATTGCAAAGCCGGAAACCATCGAGTTTGTCCAATCGCTGCCGAAGACCCGATCGGGCAAGATCATGCGCAGGGTGCTGAAGGCCCGCGCGCTCGGCATGGATGAGGGGGATCTGACGACGCTCGAAGAGTAGTTTCACATCACCTAATCCACACATACACCACAATCACCAGAAGGGTCAGCCCATGGAACGACATTGTTCCCGTTGGATCGCGATAGCCCTCCTTGCCTTTGCCGTCGGGGGACCGGCGAATGCACAGGAAGGGACGCCGGTGACGTACGACGACGGTTCACTCCGGCTGAACAAGGATGTCTCCATACGAATCGGCGGACTTCTCCAGCCTTCTCTGGAGCTTCAGCAGGACTTGCCGACCGCAGCGCAGGATTCTTCATCCGCCTACAACCGGAGGTGGCAGCACCAGATGTTCATACGGAGGATGAGGCTTCTCTTCAGTGGGAAGGTGACCCCGTCGTTCACGTTCTTTTTCGATTTCGAGGTCGCAACCGTCGGAAGGATCACCTCCGGGGTGAAGAACATGACGCCGTCAGTCAACCTCCTCGACGCGCAGATGGCGTACATCGCATCTCAGGAATTCAGCATCATGTCGGGACTGATGCTGATCGGCCCGACGCGCAACGGACTCCAGGGGGCGATATCTCTCATGCCGGTGAACTACGGTGCGTACACGTTCGGAGCGAACAACGGTTCCCCGAACGGTCTCGACAACTTCGTGGGACGGGACGTGGCGGTGATGGCCCGCGGGCTCTTCAATGAGAACCGGCTCGAATACCGTCTCAGTGTCTCCGACGGCCGGTCCCGTGCCAACCCCGGCGGCCCCGCCCCCCTCGAGGCGTTGTACTCCCCCTTCCGCACGACGCTCCGCCTCCAGTATGATTTCTGTGACAAGCAGACGCCGGATCTGTTTGGAGGGATCGGGTACTATTACTATACAGGGACATACTTCGGCAAGAAAGACGTGCTCGCGCTCGGAGGGGGAGTCGACCTTCAGGGGAACTACAGCAGTTACGCCGCCGATCTCTTCCTGGATCACCCGATGGGGGAGGGGGACGGATTGACTGTGAGCCTCGGGTATCAGATGCTGGACGGCGGTTACCCCGACGGGTCGGAGATCTCTAACGGTGTCGCCCGCGCGGATGCGATTTCGAGACTCGTCCCGAAGCAAAACGTGTTGTTTGCAGAAGCCGGCTACTATATCAAGAGCCTCAACCTGCAGCCGGTGGCGAAGTTTGAATCCAGGATGGTCACGTCCAAGAATCCATACGCGTATGCACTTTCACCCGTTGCGGCGATAACCGATGCGCAGTACACGTATCTCCAGGACCTCAAGTCCGAGACACGGTTCGGCCTGGGCCTGAATTACGTGCCGCGCTGGCACAACTTCAACGTCAAGGCGATGTGGGAAATGGTCTCGGACACGCAGGCGGGTCTTGTCTCCGCCGTGAACGCGTCGAATCCGTATCCCGAATTCAAGAAGAGCTTTATGCTGTTTACACTCCAGGGGCAATGGATGTTCTTCTGAGGCCCCGCACCTTCATCACGCATTACTCCTATACACGAGGTCGTTATGGATGACCGCAAAGAAGAACTCAAGAAGGTCTCTGCTGAGCGCTGGCGGGTCGCGCTCACGTTGAGCGTGTGCATGCTGGTGATCTACTTCGGCTTTATCCTGCTCATCGCTTTTGACAAGCCGCTTATGGGATCAATCCTGACTCCCGGGCTCAGTCTTGGAATCCTCCTGGGGGTGGTTGTGATCCTGTCTGCGTGGGTGCTCACGACGATCTACGTGCGATGGGCAAACCGTGTCTACGATGGAAAAATCGCAAAGCTGAGGAGATAACACATGAATCCAGCACAGACCCCCCTTCCATCGACGTCACTCGGTCAGGTGAGCGTGGAAGCGATCATCTTCTTTTTCATCTTCATTGCCATTTCTCTCGGGATCACGTACTGGGCGGCCCGTCGCACGAAAAGCACGGTGCAGTACTATGCCGCAGGGCACGGGATCACCGGGTTCCAGAACGGTCTGGCTCTTGCCGGTGATTACATGAGCGCGGCGAGCTTTCTCGGCATCGCCGGACTCGTGTCACTCTCCGGGTTCGACGGCTTGATTTACTCCACGGGTTGGCTTGTCGGGTGGCCTCTCATAGTGTTCCTTATCGCCGAGCCCCTTCGCAACCTCGGGAAATACACGTTTGCCGATGTCGTCGCGTTCCGTCTGAGGGCGACCCCAGCCCGGATCGCCGCAGCGGTCGGGACGCTCGCAACCGTCTCATTTTACCTCATAGCGCAGATGGTCGGTGCGGGAAATCTGATCAGGCTGATGTTCGGCCTCCCGTACGAGGTTGCGGTGGTGATCGTGGGGTGCGTCATGCTCCTGTACGTCCTCTTCGGAGGGATGCTCGCCACGACATGGGTCCAGATCATCAAGGCGGTCCTTCTTCTCGGAGGGGCGGTGATCCTTGCGTTCATGACGCTCTGGTCGTTCGGGATGAACCCCCTCGCGCTCTTCCAGGCGGCGGTGGCGAAGTACCCGGCCCAGAACGTCCTTGCCCCGGGAAAACTCGTCTCCAATCCCTGGGAGGCCATCTCCCTTGGTCTTGCGCTCATGCTCGGAACCGCGGGACTGCCCCACATCCTGATGCGCTTCTACACCGTTCCCGATTCCAGGGCGGCACGGACCTCCGTGTTCTACGCCACCGGGTTTATCGGGTTCTTTTATCTCCTCACATTCATCCTGGGATTCGGCGCGATGGTGCACGTCGGCCAGGCCGTGATCAGCGCCGTCGACAAAGGAGGGAACATGGCGGCTCCCCTTCTTGCGGAATCTCTCGGCGGGACTGCGTTTCTCGGCTTCATCGCCGCGGTGGCTTTTGCGACGATCCTCGCCGTTGTGGCCGGCCTGACCCTCTCGGGAGCGGCGGCGCTCTCGCACGATCTCTGGGTGAACGTGGTACGGAAGGGAGAAGTGCCGGAGGCGGAACAGCTCAAAGTCGCCAGGTATGCGTCGGTTGCACTGGCGATCCTCGCCATGGTCCTTGGCATCACGTTCAAGGGGCAGAATGTCGCGTACATGGTCGGGCTTGCGTTCGCCATCGCGGCGAGCGCCAATTTCCCGGCTCTCATCCTCTCGATATTTTGGAAGAAATTCACCACCAACGGCGCCCTCTGGAGCATGGTGTTCGGGACTGTGTCGACCATAGTGCTGATATACTTTTCACCGACAGTGCAGATCGACATATTGAAAAACACTTCGGCCCTGTTCCCCCTGAAGAATCCGGGCATTGTGACGATCCCCCTCTCGTTCCTTGTCGGGATTGTGGTTTCTTTGCTGAAGGCCGAGCAATCAGCACAGGACAAATTCGCCATCGTGGAAGAGCGTGTCCACTTCGGCGCTGAAACGACGCCTCAGAAATGATCTGACGCCAGGCGGTGTATTCCACACCTTCTGCCCCTCCGGCGCGTGCCCGCAGTAGCGCCGGAGGGGCTTTACATTGTTGCCGCCCGAGGGGTCTTCATATGAACCTTTTGCCCGGATGACAGGAACCTTTCCCGTCGATATTGTATATTCCGTCGATATGGATCAACCCGATTCCACCAAATCCGGCCCCGGCTCCGACCGTTGGTCCGCCTCAGCTTCAGACCCCGGCTCACGCCCGGGCTCAGGCCCCGGCTCACGCCCTGGCTTACGCCCGGACTCACGCCCCGACTCACGCCCCGACTCACGCCCCGACTCACGCCCCGACTCACGAATGACCGACGACGGCATGCTTCCCGTCACCCCCGCGCGGGAGCTCGTGACATGCGGCGCAGATGCCAGCATTCACGCGGCCGCGGCCCTGATGTCGGAGCGGAACGTCGGCTCCATTGTCGTGGTGGATGATGAACGCCGCCCCCTCGGGATCGTCACCGACACCGACCTGAGGAAAAAAGTCGTCGCCGGCGGGCTCCCGGCGGAGGGGCTGGTGCGTTCGATCATGAGCACACCGGTCGTTACCGTCCCGGTCAGGAGCACTGCCTCCGGCACCATCATCACGATGATGAGAAGGGGGATCAGGCATCTGTGCATCACCGAAGACGGGACTCCCGGTTCCACCGTTATCGGGATCATTTCCGAGCACGATGTCGTCCTGCTCCACGGGAACAACCCCGCCGTGCTCGCCAAAGAGATCGCGCAGGCGGAGGATGTGGCCGGGCTTGCCGGATTGCGGGGAAGGGGTGAGGAGCTTGTCACTCAGTACGTTGCCCGCGGGATCAACGTCCGCTTTGTCGCCGACATGATCGCCGAGATCAATGACGCCCTTGTCGCACGGTTGATCGCGCTGACGGAACGCGGGCTCGAGGCCGGGGGGCTTGCTAGACCCGCGTCGAAGTACTGCTGGCTTTCGCTCGGGAGCGACGGGAGGAGGGAGCAACTCATTCAAACTGACCAGGACTCTGCGCTGGTGTACGAGGATCCTGCAGAGACAGAACGGGATCTGACGGCGGCCTACTTCGCGCGGCTCGCTTCCGAGGTCACTCAGGCACTCGCCTCATGCGGGTTTGCCCTCTGTCCGGGAAACAACATGGCCAGCAACCCTGAGTGGTGCCAACCCATCTCAAGGTGGCAAGAGTACTTCCGCGCGTGGATCCGGGTGCCGAAGGAAGAAGCACTCCTCAACGCGGCCACCTTTTTCGATTTCAGGCCGGTCCACGGCGATTTTGCGCTTGCCCATGCACTCAGGGAGTGTATCACAGGCGAGCTGGCATCCGACAGGACCGCGCTCATCCTTCTGGCGAAGAATGCAGCTCACAACCCCCCCGCCACTGGTCTCTGGGGGCGGATGAACGTCGAGAGGAAAAGCCCCCACAGGGGGTTCTTCGACCTGAAACTTCGTGCCATGAAACCCGTTACCGAGGCGGTGCGTGTCCTTGCCCTCGACAGCGGGGTTCATCCCCTCACGGGGACACTCGATCGCATCGAGCGGATGGCCGCCGATGACCGGTCGATTGAAGGTATCAGGGCCGACATCGTCGAAGCGTACGAGCTCTTTATGCGCTACCGGGTTCTGTACGGAACGCGGGGGGGAGACGCGGGGAGGTATCTCGACCTCAGGAAGATGAGCATACAGGAGCTGCGTCGTCTCAAGTATCTGTTCAGTTCCGTTTCATCACTCGTCAAGCTCGTGCAGGTCCGCTACCAGCTCGACGCCCTCGGTCTCCGTTGAACCGGCCATTTCCCCTCGGCTGTCATTCAATTTTCTTTGCCTGAGCACTCCCCAGCTGGGTCAAGATGAGACCCGTGACGGAACCTTTGGAGTTCTTAATGAACTCGATCGTCGCGTCCGGTGTCCTGGAAAAGAAGCGGGTTTCACTTTCGGGGAAGATCTCTCCAATCGTGTCCATGTAGATGCGTAAACTGTCAACGCGTATCTTCACAAAATCATCCCCCGAGAACGTGTACTTTCCGATATAGGCGTTGAGGATCTTTTCGTCGAGAACTACGGGGACCTTCACTTTTGGGAGTGGAAGCTCAGTCTTTATCTCGAATCGGGTTGGTCCCCAGAGCCACGGCTCTGCGTAAACCTCCATCGACATGATTGTGCGATTCCTGCCACGATGGAACCGCGCGTACGTCATCGATCCTTCGAACATGAACAGATCCCCGCCCACGTTCAACAATGTTGTCTTGCCTCCGCCGGTCCTTTGCGCGACCAGGAGAGTGTCTTGAACCGTAACATACCGGTAGGCCTTAGCGCGGGTGTAATTGGCGAGCATATGAAGCCCGCTAAAGCGCGTCTCATAAACCCCCGAATACTCGTTCAATTGTTCCGGCGTCAGGCGTTGGAAGGATGGTGTCACCAGCGGTTTTCCGGTCACTTTAAGAGCAATGTCCCTTGCGCGGGAGATGACCGCATTGGTTGCGCCGTTATTGGACATCGCTATCACAAACAGGTGCTGCGAAGGGATACGGATGGAGGTGCTGCGGAAGCCCTGGATCCCTCCAGTATGCCAGATCATCTGCACATCCTGATACTGCGATACCGCCCAGCCATACCCGTAATTCGTCTTGCGACCATCGCTCAGAACATACGAAGACCAGGCCTGCTTCAAAAGGTCCTGGCTCAGAAGCTTGTCCGTGTAAAGTGCTTCGTCCCACTTAAGCATGTCGTCCACGCATGTGACGATATCGCCCATACCGAGGTCCCACCGCCAGCTGAAGTACTCCGCCGGCCGGAACACTGTGTCACCCGCCGAACTGTAACCCGAAACGAACAGAGGAATTAAACGTTCTCTCGTCGCACTTGTCGAGCTTTTCATCCCCAACGGTTCAAAGATGTTCTTCTGCAAGTACTCGCCGTATCTCAATCCGGAAACCTGCTCGATGATCAGAGCTGCGAGCGTGTATCCATAGTCGTTGTAGCCGCAGTCTGATCCGGGTTCGAATAACAATGAATCACTCGTGACACATCCCAGAAGTTCATCCAGTGAGGGCTCCTCGACTTCTCGTTGGCCGAAGTCCGGCCTGTCCGTGATATTCGGGATGCCGTTGGCGTGTGTCAGCAGATGCTCGATTGTAATTACCCTTCCCTGCGTGCTATAGTGCGGGAGATACTTCCGGATGTCGTCCTGCAAGGAGACCTTTCCTTTTTGCACAAGCTGCAACATGCACACGGCGGTGAATTGCTTCGTCATGGAACCAATCGCGAACACATTCTCCGGCGTATTTGGAACACCGAGTTCCACGTTTGCACGTCCGTACGCCTTCCGGAAGATCGGGATTCCATCTCTGGCCACCAGAATGACGGCACCGGGCTGGCCGGGTTTGAATGAAGCATTCATCAGGCTGTCGATGTACGAGGCAATTGCCGGATCGAGCTTCTCACTGGAACAGCCGGGAAGTATCACAAGAAGAGCTGCGAGAACCGCCGGGCCCCATTTCATTGGTCGCTACTCCCTTTGCTGGTCTTTTGTCTGACGCATCGTTTAGAAGGCTGTCCGTCTATGTCCGGGCCGCACAGAGGCTGTCACACAGGGCCCAGGTAGCGGTCCAGCCAATCGAGAACTTCCTTGATAAGCTGGTTTCTGGGGACCGCATGACCCGTAGGATAAAGCACGGATCTCTTCGCTTCCGCGGGTGTCCCCAGGAGCTTGAACATCGGCTTCATCGAAGTCTCCACCGGGAAGTAATGGTCGTACTGACCGTTAAGCATGAGAACGGGTCTCTTCACGCGCGACACGTAGTTAAGCGCATCGACCTCCGGCAGCGATCGTTCGAGGGAAAGACCCGCCACGTGCAGCACAACCACTTTGATCCTTGTCTCAATGGCGGGGATAATGCCGCCCATCTCTCCTCCCCAGCTCACGCCATAGTAGGCGAGCTTCGAGCAATCGATATCCTGCCGTGTTTCCAGATAATCGATCGATCGTGACAGATCCTTGACCCACATAATCACATGATCTTTCCAGGAGTTGGTCACGCTTGCAAAATCACTCTTCAAACCGTCCCCCCGCTCGAACGTTGACTTATAGACCGGAAATAGCACTGCTCTCCCGCTCCTCAGAATGAAATCGAAATCCTTCGGCATCACCGATGGGTTTGCGAGCTTGCTAAAGATAACTTCAGACCCGGGGAAGAACACCACAACCTGATACCGAGCTTGCCTTTGACGGGGGAGAAAGAGAAAGCCGGCCATCTTCTCGTTTCCGTACGCTGCCATGAAGACAATCTTCTGGACAGTCCATTCCGGGTGAGTGCTGTCTGTCCACTCGATGGCGGCGTTCAGGGAAGTCTTGTCATAATTGTAGAGCGACCGGTAGTATCTGAATGTCTCGTCAGAAACGGGTCGTTCGTTCACGAGGTTGCGAGGATGCACGTCAATGACACGTTCCAACACATCTCTGTGTCCATTCTTCCCCGCGTACTTGATGCAACGGAATCCATTCGTCGGAGAACGGTCGAAGGGGTCCTGTGTGTACGCATCGTTGAAAGCGTATTCCTGATCGTTCCATCCGCCGCCGAGAATGTATCGTTTCCCCTGGGATTCGTTCCAACACCACTCACGCGCGTTCCCGGCCATATCGAGCGCTCCGAATCTTGAAATCCCCCTG
This sequence comes from Ignavibacteriota bacterium, assembly GCA_003158475.1. Lineage (GTDB taxonomy): Bacteria > Bacteroidota > Ignavibacteria > UBA10030 > UBA6906 > Fen-1273. The sequence goes on from PMJR01000141.1 coordinate 25,977, forward strand.
TATGTCCCGACCGCAGCAGTACCTTTGCCCGCGAAATTGCTTCGCGGAACTATCTCGGAACTAAACTCCGTCCCCGCGACGACATTCCAGTGGAAAATGGTGGGGAGGTTTTTCCCGGCGTATTCAGAGTACGCCGCAGCCTCGTACCAGCTTATCCCGCAGACAGGGTGATCGGCTTTCCCCTCGGGATATGAACCGACTTCCCACGTTGCCGGGCCAGGTCGTCCGGTTGCATCCCGGAACACCGCCATGGCTTGGTCCCATGCCAGATCTTTTCCCTCTCGTTTGAACGGATGTTTCCAGTATTCCTGGTTCAGGTAACCGCCCGCGATGACGAATTCCTTGAATTGTCTGTTCGTTACCTCATATCGATCGATGAAGTAATCAGAAACTGTCGCCGAGTCGATGTTCTCCAGACCGGGCATATCGAGCGCATATCTGCCGCCCGGTATGCGGATCATCCCCGGGGGAACGGTTCCGAGGCGGTCAAGTGTAATCGAGGTGGTGCTCAGTTCCGCCCCGGAGACCGGACCCTCGAACGGCTCGAACCCCTCCTTCTCGAGTCTGACGATAGAGGTTCCGCGGGGGAAAAGGATAGCGCTGACGGGTGTTTCGCCAAGGAGGAGCCATTCCCCTGTTGAGTCTGAGTATGTCCGCCAGAGAATGCGGGCCCCGGGAGGATCAGAGGTTATGGATGCTGTGCCCAGAAACCATTCTTCGAGTTTGGCGAGTGTCGGATCCGTCGGTATGATCTCGTGCACGGATTTCGCCAACGTGTAGACGGCGCTCCACTTCTCCTCTCCCCCCAGTTTTTCGATCTGCGGCATTGCCTGCTCTCTCGCCCATGAGATTCTCCTGTTCCGCTCAATCCACCAATAGGCCAGAAGGCACAATGCCACGAGGAAAATCAGGATCGGTACGGCAAACAGCGGGCGCTTCAGACGGTTCAGAATCTGGAGTCTCCCGGGGACCGGGGCTTCCTTCCATTGAAGCTTTGACAGCTTCTCCATGACCTGGGTCATTGACCCGATCCGCACAGTGCGGTCCTTCCGGAGCATGTCGGCGACGATTCTTGCGAGAGTGCCCGGCACATCCGGCCGAAGCCTGTTGACTGGCTCACATTCTTCGTTGA
>PMJR01000060.1 GCA_003158475.1 Ignavibacteriota bacterium
CGATGTCAATCTGATCGTGGTGACGGACGGAGAGCGGATACTCGGCCTCGGGGATCTCGGGTCGGATGGGATGGGGATTCCCGTGGGCAAGATCAATCTCTATGTGGCTGCCGGGGGGCTCCATCCCGCCTGCTGTCTCCCGGTCTGCCTTGACGTCGGCACGAACAATGAGCGGCTCCTTTCTGATCCCCTGTATCTGGGATACCGGGGGAAGAGGCTCGAGGGGGGAGAATATGACGAGTTTATCGAGCGGTTTGTCCTGGGAGTGACCCGAAGTTACCCCCACGCCCTTCTCCAGTGGGAGGACTTTGCGAAGCACAAGGCGTTCATGCTCCTGGAAAGGTACCGGGAGAGGATCCTCTCCTTCAACGACGACATACAGGGGACGGGGTCCGTCGCCCTGGCGGCTCTCATGACGGCGATGAGGATCAAACGGCAGCGCTTCCGGGATCAGCGGTTTGTCATTGCCGGCCTGGGACAGGCGGGCGTGGGGATCGCTTCCAACATCCGCGCAATGCTTCTCGAGGAAGGAGCCCCGGAGGAGGAAGCGAGAAGCCGGCTGTTCGCATTCGACGTTCCCGGCCTCCTCACCGACGACATGCCCCGCCTGACCCCGGTCCAGGAGCCTTTTGCGCAGAGAAGATCCCTCCTCGCCGGCTGGGAGCTCGAGAACCCCGGGGCCATCACGCTCATGGACGTCGTCCGGAATGCCAGGGCGACGGTTCTCATCGGTGTGACCGCCGCGAACGGGCTCTTTAGCCCTTCGTTGCTCGCTCAGATGGCCGCGAACGACGAACGGCCGGTGGTCTTCGCACTCTCCAATCCGACATCGAAATCGGAGTGCACGCCCGAAGAGGTGGCCCGGGCGACCGGAGGGAGGGGGTTGGTTGCCACGGGATCTCCTTTCGCCCCGTTCGAGTATGAAGGGAAGCCTCAGGTGATCTCCCAGTGTAACAACATGTTCATTTTCCCCGGGGTGGGTCTGGGGGCATTGGTGAGCAGGACGCCCAGGATAACGACGAAGATGTTTCTCAGGGCGACCAGGGCTATCAGCGGCCTTGTGTCGGATGATCAATGCAGAGCGAACAAACTCCTCCCCGACCTGGCCGATATCAGATCCGTTTCAGCGAGTGTTGCGAAAGCGGTGGCGATCGAGGCCCGTGACTCCGGCCTCGGCCGCCTTCTTGAGGATGACAAGTTCGACGGGCTCATCAGCAGGGCACAGTGGAAGCCGCACTACGCGGCATTCAGGCCGGCGAACGGCGAGTGAACCCTTTGTTCTCTCCTGTCGTGCTCAGCCTCCGCTGGAGCGCCTCTTTCCATCGTTCATAGTGATCGAGACACTCGGCGTTTCGTGCGGGGTCCGGGTCTATCGTTTCCGTCCGTGCGAGGCCTTTGAACGCATCCGCGGGGGATGAGTAGAATCCGGCCCCGAGCGCTGCTCCACGGGCCGCACCCTGTGCGCCGTCTGTGTTGTAGAGTTCGATCGCGACGTCCGCCGTATTTGCCAGCGTTTCGCAGAAGACCCGGCTCCGGAACATGTTCGCGCTCCCGGCGCGGATGACCTGCGGGAGCATGCCGAATTCCGTCATGATGTCCATCCCGTATTTGAACGACCAGGCGACCCCTTCCTGGACCGCGCGGATCAGGTGCGCGTCCGAATGGACCGTGAAGACGGCGCCTGAAATGTCCGCGCCGATGTCCCGGTCGCCAAACATCCGCTCGGCGCCGTTGCCGAAGGGGAGGAGTATGAGTCCGCCGGAGCCTGCCGGGGCCTCTGCCGCCAGTGCGTTCAGTTTCTCGTACGGCGTATCCGCCTTCCCGAGTATCCGGCGCATCCAGCTATATGCGATTCCGCATCCGTTGATGCAGAGAAGAACGCCGATCCGCGTAGCCTTTGCCGAGTGGTTGACGTGCGCAAACGAGTTCACCCTGGACTCCGGATCGGGAGAAAGCGTTCCGCTCACGGCGTAGACGACCCCCGAAGTGCCGGCGGTGGCGGCAACCTCTCCCGGTTCCAGGACATTCAGCGAAAGGGCATTGTTCGGCTGGTCACCCGCGCGGTACGTCACGGGGATCCCCGCGCGGAGGTTGAGCTCGTCCGCGGCTTTCCGCACGAGAGTCCCCTGATCTCCGAATGTCGGAACAGTCTCCGGGATGAGCGAGGGGGGGATCCCGTAGTCATCGAGAAGAAAACCGGCCAGGGCGTTCGCTCTGAAATCCCAGACCATTTCCTCGGAAAGCCCGGGGACCGTCGTGGAGATCCGGTCGGTCAATCGCATGGCGATGTAGTCACCGGGGAGGAAATACTTGTGTATCCCCGCGAAGAGGGCGGGTTCATGTTCCCTCACCCAGCGGAGTTTGGAGGCTGTGAAATTGCCGGGGGAGTTCAGGAGTGAATTGAGGCACCTCCCGTGGCCGAGCCTGTCGAACGCGTCTCTCCCGATGCCGGTTGCCCGGCTGTCGCACCAGATGATCGATGGGCGGAGGACGTTCCCCCCCTTTCCCACGACGACAAGGCCGTGCATCTGGTACGAGATCCCGATTGCGCCTATCCGGTCCGGGAGGCCGGGCGCGGCACCGAGGATTTCGCGTGTCGCCTCCTTCAGATTTTCCCACCACATCGCGGGATCCTGCTCGGCCCAGCCGGGCTGTCGTGCGAGTATGGGCATCTCCTGTTTCGGGGAGTATGCGCCTGCGAGCGTGGTCCCTTTTTCGGCGTCGAAGAGGACCGCCTTGACGGATGAACTTCCGATGTCGTAGCCGATCGTGAGCATTGTGATTGCATGAAATTTGTGAACGGGATAGTAATATACGAAGAAATTCTCTTCGCATCCCGCGCATTGCTAATGTCAATCTTTTTGCACACATTTTTCGATTCCCTATGACCCATCCCCTCTTAACGATTCTCCTGTTGCTGGTTTCCACACACCTTCTCACGGCCGGGCAACATTCCCGGGTTTCTCCTCCCGCCGTCAGACTGAACGGCAGCGCACTTGATGTCAGTTTCGGAGGTGCCACCAGACTGGTCGGGGGCGGACCCCTCTTTCAGACCGGCACTCCGCCGTTCGCCCGGGTCATGGAGAAGAGGGGCGGGTTTTCGTTCCAGGCCGGCGACGTGCGGATTGACGTCACCGTGAAACCCGACAGCGGGGAGGGTGTCATCTCGTTCCTTGTTTCTTCCGCCGGGGCTCCGGCGCGCGCGGCGGACGAGTACATCGGTCTCTTTTTCCGGGGGATCCCGGGGTTTGTCCGGGGAGTGTCGCTCTGGCGCTACGGCCCGTGGAACAGCTGGTCGAAGCCTGTCCGGGTTGAGAACCCCGGTGATCTTCATGAGAACGACGTGCAGTTCTTCTACTGGCAGTATGAGGACGGCCTCTACGGCGCCGCGATGCCCCTCTCGGGGAGCGGGCACCGCTCGACGCTCGGGCAGGATCACGGTCGATTCGGTTCGAAATCTGTCAGCTATTTCGACGCGCAGACGGGGGAGGATATCCCCCTGATGACGGTAGGATTCGGGGAGGATCCCTACGCGCTCTTCGAGTCTCTCTGGGCTGCCGGCATGCGGGAGATGGGGCATCCCGAGAACCTGCGGAGGAACAAGACATTCCCCCCGATATTCGAGCACATCGGCTGGTGCACGTGGAACAGCTCCTCGTTGGGGAGGAACCTGAATGAGGGCCTGTTGATCGGGGCCGCAAAGTACTTCCGTGACGCGCAATTCCCTGTCGGCTGGTTCCTCGTGGACGACGGCTGGTTCGACCAGACAGGCAGCAAACTGAATTCGATCCGTCCCGACGCGAAGAAATTTCCCCACGGATTCCGCGGGATCATCCGGAGGCTCAAGCAGGAGTATCACCTGAAAGACGTCGGCGTCTGGCACGCCCTGAACGGGTACTGGCAGGGGATCAATCCAGGATCGGCGCTGGGGAAAAGGTACGGGACCGACCTGATCGTCTACAGGGAACCCGCCGGTCCGGATGGGGACACGACCGCATGGAGGACTTGCTCGTTCATTTCTCCGGCGGGAGATGCGGCGGCGAAATTCTACGGCGAGTTTCACCGCTTCATGAGCGACGAAGGGTTCACGTTCGTGAAGGTCGATAATCAGCTTGTCGTGGAGCGGATGGCTGCGGGGAATTTTCCGATCTGGGACGGGGCCGCCCGCTATCACGCGGCGCTGAACGGCTCTGTGGCGCGGTGGTTCAACAACGCGATGATCAATTGCATGGACATGACGCCTGATGCGTGGGGGAATTTCGGGACGACGGCGGTGGCCCGCACATCCGAGGATTATTTCCCGTATGAAAAAGGGGAAACATACAACCTGCAGAGGGGAAACGCGGCCGCCCATGTCCTTCAGGCGACATACAATTCATTGTATTTCTCACAGATGGTCTTTCCTGATTTCGATCAATTCCAGTCGCACAATCCCAATGCGGTGTTCCACGCCATTGCACGCGCGATAAACAACGGGCCGATCTATATTACCGACAATATCGGCGAGGGGAATTTCGACGTTCTCAGGCCGCTCGTGTACGCGGACGGAACGATCATCCGATCGGATGAACCTCTCCTTCCCGTGCGGGATTGCCTCTTCCAGGTGCAGGACCCGAAGCCTTTCAAGGCGTTCTCCCGCGCGGGGATCTCAGGGCTTCTCGGAATATGGAACTGTGCCGACGCGGACACGGTGGAGGGAAGTTTTCGCGTTTCTGACGTTTACGGGATGCAGGGGGACGCGTTTGCAGTCATCGAGCGGTCGGGCGGGGGCGTCCGGTACGCGGGGCGCGACGACGAGATTCCTGTCTCTCTCGGAAGGCTCGGATGCCGGTTGTTCTACATCATACCGCTGGTCGACGGCATGGGCGCGGTCGGCCTGATCGAGAAGTACAACGCGCCTGCGACGCTCCTCCGTTCCTCCGTGCATGACGGCCAGATCAGCGCTCTCCTCTACGAACGGGGAAAATTCGCCGCGGTGGGCCCGCGGCCGCCCGTTCGGGTGACTGCGGAGGGGACGGATGTCCCGTTTACCTACAGCGGCGGGCTCATCATCGCACAGATTCCCCAGGGTGGGGAAACCGGGAATGTCCATGTCACAATCACATTCTGAGCCGGTAGTACCGCCGCTTCTCGAAGCACGATCCCTGTCAACATCGTTCGGGCCTCCGCGCTCAGGAACGCCGGCATCATAACTGTCCCCAACACGATCGACACCGTGACGCCTGTCGTCACGGAGCCTCATGTGAAGGCCTTCCAGAAGGAGAGAAAAAGCCATGAAAGGAGAGGCATGTGTCTGCGGAGTGGATTTCGGCACCGATTCGGTCCGAAGCGTCATCATCGATGCCGCTGACGGATCAGAGGTCTCCGGTGCCGTCGCCCCTTACCCGCGGTGGTCGAAGGGACTCTTCTGCGACGCTTCACTCAACCAGTTCCGGCAGCATCCTCTCGACTACATCGAGGCGTTTGAATCCTCGATGCGGGACGCAATCGCGCACGCCCCCCGGGGGACCGCATCCCGCATAAGGGCGATTTCCGTGGACACGACGGGATCGACGCCCGTGGCGGTCGACCGTACGGGAGCCCCCCTTTCGCTCCTGAAGGAGTTCGATGCCAACCCGAATGCGATGTTTGTTCTCTGGAAGGACCACACCGCGGTCCGTGAAGCCGGGGAGATCAACATCCTTGCGCACACGTGGGGAGGGACGGATTTCACGATGTTCGAAGGGGGGGTCTATTCCTCCGAATGGTTCTGGGCGAAGATCCTCCACGTGCTCCGCGCGGACGCGGCCGTCCGCTCCGCCGCATTCAGCTGGGCGGAACACTGCGACTGGTTCACCGCGTGCCTCACCGGCGTGTCGGACGCGCGTCAGATAAAGAGGAGCCGCTGTGCGGCCGGCCACAAGGCGATGTGGCACGAATCGTTCGGGGGGCTCCCGTCAGAGGAATTCCTCGTCAGGCTCGACCCCCTTCTGGCCGGGATCCGGGACTGCCTCTACACCGTCACGGAAACGAGCGATTTGCCGGCCGGATTCCTCTCCCCCGAATGGTCCTCCCGGCTCGGGCTCCCCGCGACCGTTCGCGTCGGTATCGGCGCTTTCGATGCCCACATGGGGGCGGTGGGTGGCGGGATCACTCCCTACACGATGACAAAGATCATGGGGACGTCAACCTGTGACGTGATCGTTGCGCCGATGGACGAGATGGGAGGGAAGCTCGTGCGGGGGATATGCGGCCAGGTGGACGGGTCCGTGATACCGGGGATGCTTGGGATGGAGGCGGGGCAGTCCGCATTCGGTGACATCTACGCCTGGTTTAAATCCGTGCTGATGTGGCCCGTGGAAAACGTCATAGGCACAAGCATGCTCGTGGATGAGTCCGCGAGGGCGCGTATGGTGGAAGAGGCGTCGGACCGCCTCATCGAAGAATTGTCCGGATACGCGGAGCTGGTCCCTGTTGATGAAACGGGCGTGCTGGCGGTCGACTGGATGAACGGTAGGAGGACCCCCGATGCCAACCAGCTCCTGAAGGGAGCCGTGACGGGCCTCAGCCTCGGCACCGACGCACCGAGGATATTCCGCGCGCTTGTGGAAGCAACGGCATTCGGCGCGAAGGCGATCGCGGACAGATTCCGCCGGGAAGGTGTGCCGATCAACGGCGTGATAGCGCTCGGGGGCGTGGCGAAGAAGTCCCCGTTCATTATGCAGATTGTGTCTGATGTCATGAACGTCCCCATCCGCGTCCCCCGTGCCGAGCAGACCTGCGCGCTCGGCGCCGCGATGTTCGCCGCAGTCGTCGCCGGCCTCTACCCGACGCTCGGCGACTCCATGAAGGCGATGGAGAGCGGATGGGAGCGTCAATACACCCCCCGTGCGGAATACGCGCGGGTGTATGCCGGCCTCTACGAACGGTACTGTTCGCTTGCCAGGTTCGTGGAGGACGAAACGATGGCACCGCGGAGGACACAATGAACGGGTACCGGGAGCTGAGGGAGATCGCCTGGCGGTGCAACATGGAGCTGCCGAGGCGGGGGCTTGCACTTCACACGTTCGGCAACGCGAGCGCCGTGGACCGGGAGCGCGGCGTCATTGCCATCAAACCGAGCGGTGTTCCTTATGACGAACTCCGGCCGGACATGATGGTTGTCGTCGCGCTTGACAACAGGGTGGTGGACGGGACGCTCCGCCCATCATCCGACACCAGGACCCACACGCTCCTCTACCGACGCTTCAGGAGGATCGGCGGGGTTGTCCATACCCATTCTCCCTTCGCGGTGGCATGGGCGCAAGCCGGAAAGCCCGTCCCGATACTCGGGACCACGCATGCAGACCATCTCCCGACGGACATCCCCTGCACGAAACAGTTGACCGATAGAATGATCAGGGGGGACTACGAAGAAGAGACAGGGAACATGATCGTGAGCACGTTTGCCCGGAAATCGTACGAGGAGGTGCCCATGGTCCTCGTCGCCGGTCACGGCCCGTTTGCGTGGGGTACGACGCCCGAAAAGGCGGTGTATCACAGCCTCATGCTCGAAGAACTCTCTAAAATCGCATACCTGACGCTTCAGATCAACCCGCGGGCCCCGCGGCTCAGGCGATCGTTGATCGAAAAACACCACCAGCGCAAGCACGGACCGGATTCCTACTACGGACAAACGGGTTCCGGGCCGAAGAAAGGAGAAAAAGAATGAACAACATCCCCTCCAATGTCATGGGTCTTCTTGCAGTCAGCAGGGACTGCTTCCCGCTGGAGCTTTCAAAGAAAAGGCGCGGTCTTGTTGCCGCCGCATGTGCGGCGGGGAAGATTTCCGTGGTGGAACTGGAAACGGTGGTCGAGAACGAAGCCGACGTTCTCAAAGCGCTCAAGGAAATCCGGGCCAGGAATATCGACGCGCTTGTGGTCTACCTGGGGAATTTCGGGCCGGAGGGCCCGGCCACGCTCCTTGCGCAGAAGTTCGGCGGACCGGTCATGGTGGCTGCCGCCGCTGAGGAAAGCGGCAAAGACCTCATCAACGGAAGAGGGGACGCCTACTGCGGGCTCCTCTCCGCATCCTACAATCTGGGCCTCCGCTCGCTTCGCGTCCACATACCGGAAAACCCGGTCGGGACGCCCGATCAAATTGCCACGATGATCCGCGGGTTCATCCCGATCGCGCGCATATTCACCGGGCTCAAGCACCTCAAGATTTTCTCGTTCGGCCCCCGCCCGTACGATTTCCTCACCTGCCATGCCCCGATCAAGCCGCTCTTCGACATGGGGGTGGAGATCATGGAGAACAGCGAGCTCGACATGTACGACATATTTCTCTCCAAGAAGGGGGACCCCCGGATCCCCGCCGTCGCGGAAGACATGGCGAAGGAGCTCGGAAAAGGGAACACGTACCCCGATCTCCTGCACGGGCTCGCGCAATTCGAGATCGCCCTCCTTGACTTCATGGAGAAAAATCTCGGCGCATCGAACTACGCCGTGTTCGCCAACAAATGCTGGCCCTCGTTCGAGAAGTTCTTCGGGTTCGTCCCCTGTTTCATCAACTCCCGTCTTGCGACGCGCGGGATCCCGATCTCGTGCGAATCCGACATCTACGGCGCCCTGAGCGAATACGTTTGTTCCTGTGCCACGGAGATGCCTGCTGCGATACTGGACATCAACAACACCGTTCCCGGCGACATGTATGCGGAAGCGGGTGCAGGGGCAAAAAACTACGCGAACCACGAGCTCTTCATGGGGTTCCATTGCGGCAACACATCATCCACATGCATGGCTTCCCCGATCATCAAGTACCAGCTGATCATGCACCGTCTGATGGAGCCCGGGAAAGACCCGGATATCACGCGGGGGACGCTCGAGGGGAGTATCAAGCCCGGAGAGATCACGCTGTTCCGGCTTCAGGGGACGCCGGAAGCGGAGCTCAGGGCCTATGTCGCGCAGGGAGAGATACTGAATATCGACCCGAAGTCGTTCGGTTGCATCGCCGTCTTTGCCGTACGGGAGATGGGAAGGTTCTACCGCCACGTGCTGATCGGCAAGCGCTTCCCTCACCACACCGCCGTCGCGTTCGCTCATACAGGGCGGGCGCTCTTCGACGCGATGAACCTGATCGGCATCCGGGACATCTCATTCAATCACCCGAAAGGCGTCCCGTACGCGGGGGAGTACATTTCCTGACATGACCGGCGTCCGTCTCCACGGTGCTCGCGACCTGAGAGTGGAGGATCTCCCCGATCCTCCCCCTCCCGGTCCCGGCGAGGTCCTCATCCGCGTCACCGCAGCAGGCATTTGCGGCAGCGATCTCCACTCGTACAATCATGCACGCATCGGCGACACGCTAGTGTCGGCCCCGCTCGTCCTCGGACACGAATTCGCGGGGGTCGTCGAACAGTGCGGGAGGGATGCAGCATCCGGCGATGGACGACCGCTTTGTGCCGGCCTCCGTGTCGCGGTCGATCCCGCCACACCCTGCGAAAAGTGCGAAATGTGCCTCAGAGGTGATACGCACATCTGCAGGAGGTTGCATTTCTGCGGGCTCTCTCCGGATGACGGCTGCTTCCGCGAAAGGCTGGTGTCACCGGCCCGATCCTGTTTCATTCTCCCACCGGACATTGACGATGAGCGGGGGGCGATGCTCGAGCCCCTGGGAGTTGCGATGCATGCCGTCGACCTTTGCCGGATCATGCAGGGGGACACCGTCGCTCTCTACGGCGCCGGTCCTATCGGACTTCTGATACTCCAGCTTGCGCGGAACGCGGGGGCGGCGTCAGTATACGTCGTGGAGCCGCTTCCCTGGCGGCTTTCCCTTGCACAGCGATTCGGAGGGATCCCCGTCGACCCCGCGGCCGACCCCGTCGCGGACATCATGAGAAAGACCGGTGACAGGGGAGTGGACGTCGCTGTCGAGGCCGCATGGGCGGACTCGAGCGTACAGAATGTCGCTGAGTCCGCGGTTCCGGGCGGCCGCGTCGTGCTTGTCGGCATACCGGGCGACAACCGGCTGTCTCTTGACCATTCAACGGCCCGGAGAAAAGAACTGTCGTTCTTTTTCTCGCGGCGCATGAAACACACGTACCCGGGGGCCATCCGGCTCGTGCAGAAGAAGCATGTCGACCTTGAGGGACTCATCACGCACAGGTTCCCCTTGAGTGAACTCCCGGCGGCATTCGCGCTCAATGCCCGTTACAGTGAAGGGGTCGTGAAGGTGATCATCACGAATTCTGGCACGCGTGGAGCGTGAGATGGCACGAAACCTCCCCACGGGCTTCCTCATTTCTTGCGGCGTCCTGATGGAGCTCTGCTTTCTGAGCTTCTATCTCATGTCCCCCGGTCCCGGGGAAGTGCTCCTCTTTATCGCCGTCAATGTGGTGACGTTCCTCCTCCTTTCTTTTCTCCTCTGGCGCCTGCAGAAAGAACATGAGCCTGCCGGGCGGAGGTGGATCATCCTCATTGCGGCATTCGGGATCCTTTTCCGCCTGACGCTCATCCCGCACGGCATCATAGGTTCAGACGACATATACCGGTACCTCTGGGACGGAAAGGTGGCCGCTGCAGGCATCAACCCGTTTGCCTACACCCCCACTGATCCGCATCTGTCCCGCCTGGCGACCGCTGACCTCCCGTCGAAAGTCAACCACCCGGAGATGAGAAGCATCTACCCGGCGCTTGCGCAATTTCTGTTCCTGACTGCGCATGCGCTCTTCGGTGACTCCGTCTGGGGGATAAAACTCCTGCTGGCAGGCCTGGATTGCCTGACGATATTTTTCATCTGGAGGTTCGTCCGTGAACGCGGGAACCCGGTGATCCCGGTTCTCCTGTATGCCTGGTGTCCGCTTCCGGTCCTGTACTTCGCGCTCGACGGGCACATCGACGCGCTCGGCATTCCATTCCTCATCCTGGGCCTCCATTTTCTCTCGACGCGGAGGTCCGTGCGGGGAGCACTCGCGATCGGGCTGAGCGCTCTTGCGAAGCTCATTCCTCTTCTCGTCCTCCCCCTCCTCCTCAGAGATCTGAGGGGGTTCCGCCGTTTCCTGATCCCGGCGATACCCGTGCTCATTGTCCTGGCCGGCGCCTTCATCTACTATGAGCCTTCGTGGGGCGTTGTCGAATCGCTGACGACATTCGGATCACGCTGGGAATTCAACGGGAGCATATTCTCCATCACGTACTTCCTGACGGGGTCCAACGAGGCAGCCCACATCGTCAGCGGAATCCTGATTGCGCTCTCCATGGGCCTTCTCACGCTCATCGACCGCCCGTTCCTGGAGAAGGTGTTCTGGGGGTTCGTCGGGTTCATGCTCCTCTCACCCGTCGTTCATCCCTGGTACCTCACGTGGCTTGCCGCGCTCCTGGCGCTCCGCTGGTCGCCGGCCGTGTTTGTTTTTCTCGGCATGTCTGCTCTGGCGAACGTGGTGGTCTACCAGTACAGGGCGGACGGCGAGTGGATTGACCGGCCGTTCCTTCTTCTCATCGAATATCTCCCTGTCTTTGTCCTTCTCGTCCGCGAGATACTCCGGGGGGAAGTGCTCCCCGCGTCCGGGCGTGCTGCTGCCTGAGAAAGGAATCGCATGATGAATCGTCGCGTCCGCTCGCTCTCTCTTCTCACGTTTCTCTGCGGGGTTGAAGCCTTCGCGGGATCCTCCACATTCAACGTCACGGAGTACGGGGCAGTAGGTGACGGCAAGACACTCAATACTGCTTCGATACAGAAGCTGATAGACACATGTGCTGCGCGGAACGGAGGGACCGTCGTCGTCCCCTCGGGCGTCTTCCTCACCGGCACGCTCCGTTTGCGGAGCAATGTCCACCTCTCTCTTCAGAGCGGCGCGGTGTTGAAAGGGAGCGAACGGCTCGGTGACTACACTCTGGATGGGAAGCTCGTCGGGCTCATCTTTACGCAGGATGCGGACAATGTCACGATTACGGGGCCGGGGAACATCGACGGGAGCGGCGACGCGTTCATGGACCTCTCCCATGCGAAGAAGATCGACAGTGCCGGCACACAGTGGACCCGCCAGAAAAGTCACTTCCGCGAGGTGGCGGGCGGTCTCGGTGACGGCCCCGCCGTTCCCAAAGACCGTCCCTTTCAGATGATCATATTCTCCGGGTGCCGCAATGTCGTGCTCCGGGATTTTCTGATCACGAATTCACCCTTCTGGACAGTGCACTGTGCCGACTGCGATGGTGTCCTCATGTCGGGCGTAAGGATCTGGTGCAATCTTCTGGTGCCCAACAACGACGGAGCCGATTTCACGTCATGCAGCAACGTCCTCGTCTCCGACTGCGACATTCGCACGGGGGATGACTGCCTTGTTTTCACCGGCTACAGCCATCACTTCAATCTCCCCGGATACAGGGGGCTCGCTCACCCCTCCGAAAACATCAATGTCACCAATTGCACGATGGTCTCCCGTTCGGCCGCCATACGGATCGGCGGGTTCGATCAGAACCCGATGAGGAACTACACGTTCAGCAATCTCACGATACACAATTCCAACCGCGGGATCGGCATTTTCGCCCGGGACGAGGGGTCGATAGAGAACCTCACGTTCACAAACATCGTCATCGAAACGCGGCTCCATACCGGTGACTGGTGGGGAAACGGCGAACCGATTCACCTCTCGGCGATCCGGTTGACGAAGGATGTGAAGCTCGGTCATATCAGCAACGTGAAATTCCAGAACATCATCTGCAGGGGGGAGTCGGGGATCGTGGTCTATGGAACGGAAGAGAACGTCATCGAAAACGTTTCATTCGAGGGGGTCACGCTTCACATCGCCGGGAGCCCGCTCAACGATGTCGCCGGCGGGAACTTCGATTTCCGCCCCGTCCTTGACCCGGGACTCCAGCTCTTCTCGCACGACATTCCCGGTCTCTACGCACAGTGGGTCCGCAACCTTCGCATACGGGACTTCGACCTCTCGTGGGACCCGGTGCAACAGCCGTTTTTCACGCATGGCCTCGACATCCGGGAATTCGATGGAGTGTCGATCGACGGATTCAGGGGGACCGGGGCCCCGGGAAACAGGGACGCATTCCCCGTCTCCCTTAGAAGCGGCAAAGGACTCGACTGCCGGCTGCCGGCAGGATCGATGCACCTGGACAACGTCAGGAGAGAGAGCAGATGAGCGAGGTACCACTTCGTCGCTCTTCACACAGACGTTCCGAGGAGCACAGTCGCCAGAGCCCTCAGCAACTTCTCTGCCGTGTAGGGCTTTGTCAGGAAGGCCTGAACGTTGTAATTTGACGGGGTCTTGATTTGTCCCCTGGTGGTCAATCCGCTGGCAGCTATGATCTTCACATCCGGATTCATCTTTTTCAGCGCAAGAATTGCGGCCGTCCCATCCATCACAGGCATCATGATGTCCGTGATCACGACTTTGATCCTCCCCTTGTTCTCGGCAAAGAGGGCGACTCCTTCCGCCCCGTCGCTCGCCGTCATGGCTTTGTAGCCATAGGCCTGGAGGGTTTCGCTTGTAATTTCCCGGATTGCAGCTTCATCATCGATGATGAGGATCAGCTCCCCTTTTCCCGTCGGGAGGTCCGCTTGATCGCCTGCCGCCGCTGCACCTGAACCCGTTCCTGTCGCAGGAATGTATATCCTGAACGTCGTCCCTTTCCCCACTTCGCTGTACACATTGATGAACCCTTTGTGGCTCCTGACGATGGCAAGCGTGGTGGAAAGGCCAAGCCCGGTCCCCATCCCGATTTCCTTTGTCGTGAAGAAGGGTTCGAATATTTTTTCCCGGATATCTGCGGGAATTCCCGTTCCCGAGTCAGCGATCGCCAGGGAGACGTACGTCCCTGGTTTCGCCTCAAGATGCATGCGCGAATACGATTCATCCAGCGTCGTGTTCTCTGCCGATATTGTAAGGGCCCCTCCGTTGGGCATGGCATCCCGCGCGTTCACCAGCATGTTGAGGAGTACCTGGTGCATCTGTGTCGGGTCGGCGGAGACCGTCCAGAGATCCCGTGGAATATCAGTTCTGATGTCGATTGACTTCGGAAATGTCTGACCGGCGATCCTGACGACTTCGATGACGATATGCTTGAGCTGTACGAGGATGCGGTCACCTTCGACCCCTCGTCCGAATGCCAGCACTTGCCTGACAATGTCTGCGCCCCGCTTTGCCGATGTCTCGATCGTATTGAGGATGTACTGCCCGCCCGGATCGGCAATTTTGCTCCGAAGGACCTCGATCGCCATCATAATCGGCGCAAGGACGTTGTTGAGATCGTGGGCAATACCGCCGGCGAGTGTGCCGATGCTTTCCATCCGCTGCGCCCGCAGGAATTGCGCCGCAAGCCTCTTCTCCTCGGTCACGTCACGGGAGACCACGATCACCTGGGAAATCCTGCCGTCACTGTCTCTGATCACGCTCCCCTTCGAGTCAATGCTCCGAACGGTCCCGTCCTCAAGCAGGAAGCGGTATTCGAGCCGTTGTCCGATGCCCGTCCTCACGGTCTCCTGAAACACCTGCTTTACCCTCTCCCTGTCCTGCGGATGGATCTCCTGAAATCCGTCTGTCCCTTTCAGTGACTCCGGATCCCCCAGGATGCTCTCGTACGACGGGCTGTTATAGATCCTCTTGCCGTCCAGGTCCAGCACCGCGATCATGTCCGCGACATTCTCCGCAATCAAACGAAATTGTTCTTCACTTTGCTTGATATGTTCCTCGGCCATCCTGCGTTCGGTTATGTCGCGGTCAATGCCGATCGACAATGACTTTCCCCGCCATGTGATCGGCATCCCCACATACTCGATGACGTTCTCCTTTCCATCCGGTCGAATCCAGGAGAAGGAGCCCGCATACGCCGTTCCCTGGTTGAGGGATTCCAGGCGTTTGCTGTTTGCCGAGTCTTCGATCGTTTTCTGAAGTCCCTGGGTGTTTCCGATCCGGAGCAGTTCCTCGCGACTTCGCCCCGCCATGACGGCGTACCGGTCATTACACTCGACGAGTATTCTCCTGGAGGGGTCGGGATCTTCGCTGTAAATGCTGATGCCGTCAAACACATGCTCGAACACCATGCGAAATCTCTCTTCGGAGTCCCGCACCACCTCTTCCGCCCGCTTCCGTTCGGTGATATCGGATATGAGTCCGTCGTATCCTGCGACCTTTCCGTTGTCATCATATTTCAACACATAGGTATTTCTGACCCACACGACCTGTCCGTTCTTGTGAAGTATGCGGTGCTCAAGCGCTGGAATATCTATTCCTTCACAGAGGGGATCCGCGTAGTGCTCGACAATGTGCCGGTCGTTGAGAGGTACCATTTCAAGCCAGAGCCTGGGATTGGAGGAATAGTCGGAAGGTGTGTACCCCGTAACCTTCTCGCACCCGGATCCATGGACCGTGCTGAGGGGACTCCCGTTCTGTATCTCCACGGTGTAGGTATAGGCGGTGACTGATTCCAGGAGGTGTTTGTAGCGCAGTTCACTTTGACGTAATGCTTCTTCACCCCGCTTGCGCCTGGTGATATCGTGCATGGATCCGACAAGCCCCACACAGGTCTTTGAATCGTCAAACACAGGGGCGATACTCACTTCCCCGATCAACCGTCCCGTCGGATACTCTGATCTTTCCTCCCACCGGAGGTTTGAATTCTCTTCAATTGCCTGGCGATATTTTTCCAGCGCCAGCGAAAGTGAGGGTTCGGGGATAACCTCGTTCACCAGTTTGCCGACTACCATGTGAGCGCCCAACCCTGTGAGATTGCAGAAAGCCTGGTTGACCGAACTAAATCGATAGCTCCCGTTGGCTTCGACGGTCAGATGGAAAATTACATCCCCGACGGTATCGTAGATGGAGGAAAGCCGTCGCTTGCTTTCCTGCAAGGCTTCTTCTGCCCGCTTGCGTTCAGTGATGTCCCGGCCGATCACCAGGGACGCTTTGCGTCCGTGGTACGACAGCGTTTGCGAAGTGACCTCCACGTCAATGATGCGACCGTTCCTCAGCGCGTGGCGCGACTCGCCGGGTTGCTCAAGTTCCGATCGTAGCTTCGCTATATTGTCCAGCAAGTGCGTCCCATCTTGCGAAGGATGAATATCCCTCAGTGTCATCTTGAGGAATTCATCCCGCGAGTAACCGTATTTCTCGACGGCGGCGGCGTTCACCTCGAGGAAGGCAAGTGTCTCGAGATCGCACACCCACATGGGAAGGGGGTGATGGAAGAACATGAGGCGGAAGATGTCCTCGCTTGCCTCAGGTTGCGGTTTCGATCTGCGAGGAGCTTTTCGTGGTTTCATGGCTGTGACCTTTAAGCGCAAAAACCTCCCTCATCGCTATGCGAATCAGGAGGTTTTCCGTTTCAATCCCAGCTCACACAGGATCCGGGTCGAGTTTATGTTCTGCAAATGTAGACAATCGTCACGACTGTGGCAAGCCATGCAGAGACGAGAGAACGGGAAAGAAGGAAATAGCTCAAATATCTCCGGAAACAGACAATTCTCCGATCCATGTCAAATTGATTTGAATCACATTAATAGGAGAGCTAGTTTGACTGATATCACATCATTTCGTTGGCCTGTTCCGTAAAATGAGACGGAATTTGAATGGAACCAGGGCGCCTATGATCATACTTTCATACGTACTCGCCTCCCTGCTGCTCGTCGCGGCAGCCGTGTGCCTCATTCTCCTTGCCGACCGAACCCGCGGGAAGGCGTTTGAAAAGGAGAGGGCGGAACAGCTCATGGAAGCGAACCGACCCGTCAGCGTGTGGATATGCCGCTATTGCGGGTTCATGACACTGATGAAGAATCAGAATTGCACCTCGTGCGACGTCCCACGGCCGGAGGAATACGTCTACCGGACGATCCCCGGAAAAGAATTCGCGGCTCAGTTCCGGAAGACCGTGCCGAAGCCGATCAGCGAACCGTCCGAGAAATCAGTCTGATCGACCGCGGCGGCGGGGCCCCCGTCCTGTTCACTTGTACGAGATTTCGATCCTGGCCACCTGACAGTCTGCTGCAAGGACGATTTTCACGAACTCTCCTTCAGGGGGAGCCGGCCGGGCTGAGTACCTGACGCACGTGTACGCGCCGTATTCGTTCTTCAGCGGTTCAAACACCTGCCGCGTGACAGGGAAAGGGGAGAGACTCCCTGCGGTGCTCCCGGTGAGGAACGCCATTGCTGTATCCGCGTTTTTTTTCGCTGCAAAGAGGTCGACACGGAGAGATGTGACTCCTCCCGGCAGCCTGTAGAGTATGAAATCTCCCGTCTTCCCCTGGACCCGGCTCCTGTCTTCCTTCGCCTTTGCCGCGTCCCTCGGTGAAAGGAACACCAGGTCTCCGGACTTCGAGTACCATTGCGAGTCATTCTCCATCTCGTCTATCAGCGTCCTGTCGCCGGCAGTGACCGGCCCGGCGGGATCCGATAGTTCCGAGTAGCCTGCGTCATTCCTCGCCCTGATCTGGTATGTGTAGCGTTTGCCGGGCCGCGCCGTACTGTCGCTGTAGAGCGGGCGATACCCGACATCGGCGTCGCTCGCTTTTGAGGCTATGACCTGCCAGAGCGGATCGTCATCGGACTTTCTCTCGATCAGGTAGGAGGACGCTCCCGCCGAACCCTGCCATGAGATTTTGTACGGTGACTCGATCGGGAGGAGTTTCGGTGTCGCCGGGGGAAGAACAATCTCCGGCGTCTTTCCGTTGATCTGGTATGCTTTCTCGCGAAAGAGTCGCGTGACCGCCTTCTCATCCCATGCCTTCCCGGATTCGAACCCGGGCCACCTGTACGCGTTCTCGTGGTAATAGAATCCGCCGTCCCTGTTATGCGAACGAAGGCTCCAGACCATGATCCCTGAGATCCCTTTCGCGATCACCGTATCGATGATCCGCCTCATGTCCGCCGCCGGTATGAATCCGAACTCGCCGACGAAGTAGGGCTTCCTGTTTCTTGCTTTCTCCCTTGCCGCCGTGATTCTCAGTATGGATTCCGTTGCGGGCGCATACGTGTGTGTGGAGAGGACATCGATGTTCGTGTCGTTGAGCGCCTCGTCGCTGATCTCCCCCCTGTTCGTCCCTTCGATGACGATGTGGTTGGTGTCGAGGCTCTTGATATATGCGGCGATTTCTCTCGTCCAAGAGTAGGGACAAACAAGCTCGTTGCCGGTCTCCCAGCCGAAAATCGCCCTGTCCTGTTTGAACGGCACGCCGGTATACGTGTTCACTCTGTTGACGATGAACGCCACCGTCTTCTTGAAATCGGCGATGAGGAGCGAGTCCGTCCAGAATTCCTCCTTGCTCTTCCCGCGGAAGCCAGCATACTCTTTCGGCCCTCCCCACCACCACCAGTTATCCACGAGGGGTATGATGACGCGGACACCCGTCTGATTTGCGACCTGCAGTATCCTGTCGTACGCCCTGAACGCTTCCTCGTTGAACTCGCCGGGGCCGGGCACGTGCCGTATGATGCTCGAATCATCCGTGGCTTTCCGGACGGACGGGACGTACATGCGTGTGACGTTTCCCCCCATCTGCCTGATTGTCGTCAGAGCGTCGCGGATTTCGAATTCGTCGGCGATCCGCCACGGGCTCACCTCGCTGAACTGGTGGTTGTCTTCGATATAGTGAAGATTGGGGATGTTGTATGAGACAAACCGGACCTCCTCGTTTCCGTCCATCAGTTTGTCCCCGCGGGCCTTCAGGAAATTCTGAAACTGGGATGAGGCGGTACCTGAGAGGAGCAGAAGCAGGGCTCCCAGGGAAATGTGCACGGTGAAGTGACACGCGTGCGTATTCGTTCGTCCTTTGGGTCTTCTGGTGTGCATATCGGCGCGCCGTCTTATCATTATGATAAAAGTTATCAAAAGTATACGAAGATTCTGCCAAGAAATGCATTCTGGATTGACTTTTCGGCGGTTTCTCCTAGCACGAAACTTGGGTAGTAATCATGGATGCACATGCTCACGGTAAGTCTCAAACATACTCACAAACGTACCAATTGATTCTTATAGAAGAAAGAGCAAAAGCCATGCCCTCGGAGATACTCGAAGAATTGAAACAGGCCCTCTGTGACGGGATACTCAGAAGATGGTATCCACTCGTCGTCGACCGTGAATGCGGGGGGTACTTCACCAATGTGACCTGTGATTGGACTCTCCCTCCTGAGCAGGAGAAGATGATCGTCTCTCAGGCGCGGCATATCTGGACGGCGTCGAAGGTGGCGGCCTTTACCGGTGAGATAGACGTGTATCTCCCGATCGCACGGCACGGCTACGAGTTCCTCCGCGACGTGATGTGGGACAGCAAGTATGGCGGGTTCTATCAGATACGCGACAGGCGTGGCGGGATGTCGGAGTTCAGGGGATGGCGGGACGAGAAGAGGGCGTACGGAAACGCTTTTGCCCTCTACGGCCTGGCCGCCCTGTACAGCCTGACGAGGGACCCCGAGGTGCTCGAGACGGCCCGACGGGCATTCCAGTGGATAGAGGAGCATGCATATGACCCCCGTTTTGGAGGATATTTTGAGTTCCTCACACGGGAGGGGGAGCCGTTTGACAGGGGGAGCGTATACAAGACGATTGCCTCCGATGCCAACGAGCTTGGGTTCAAGGATCAGAATTCGTCAATACATCTCCTGGAGGCGTACACCGAGCTCTACAGGGTCTGGCCGGATCCGTTCCTGCGCGAACGTCTGACAGACCTGCTGGAGCTGATCAGGGATACCATGGTGCACGAACGCGGATACCTGCAGCTCTTCTTCGAACCCGACTGGACTCCCGTTTCCTTCAGGGACTCCACCGAAGAGGTTCGGCGGCAGAACTTCGGGCTCGACCATGTGTCGTTCGGTCACGACTACGAGACGGCGTTCCTGATGCTCGAGGCGTCACATGCGCTCGGGCTGGAGAATGACACGAAGACGCTCCTCGTTGCCAGGAAGATGCTGGATCATGCGCTGGCGAACGGGTGGGAGCGGGGGGTCGGAGGGTTCTTTGACGGAGCATACTACTTCAACGGCAACGGCCGCTCGACGATCATACACGAGACGAAGAACTGGTGGGCACAGGCGGAGGCGCTCAACGCCCTCCTGCTGTTTTCCCGGATCTACCCCGAGTCGGAATACCGGTCGTATTTCCTTAAGCAGTGGGAATACGTGAAGAAGTTTGTTATTGATCACGAGAGGGGTGACTGGTTCGAAGGGGGAATCGACAGGGAGCCGGACTTCAGGACCGGCCCGAAGAGCCACATCTGGAAATGCACCTACCACACGACACGGGCGCTCATGAACTGCATCGCGCTCCTGAGCTATGCCCATTCGCCGGTGTGGGGTGAAGGGTTCGACAGTGCAAGGAAGGAACTCACCGAGTTCGTCGGACACTGGCACAACACCGCCATGCAGGCAGCGATCACCGCATGAATACCATCTTCCGTACGGCGATGAAATTCGTGCCTGTCTCGAGGCGGTAGAAGTACATTCCGCTGCCGGCGGACATTCCGTGGGAATCTCGACCATCCCACCGTACGCTGTGGGATCCGGCGGGAACGACGCCGTTCACGAGCGTGCGGACGAGCCGCCCGAGCAGGTCGTACACGGCGAGCGTGACGGTCCCGGAAGCTTGTGTCGAAAAATCAATAGCGGTGGAGGGATTGAACGGGTTCGGGTAATTCTGCATCAGTGCGAATGCCTTCGGCGGATCGGAGGGCCGGGCCGCGCTCGTGCGGACATCCGCGGGAAGTGTTATTTTCCAGAGTTGCGGCTGGTTGTTTGGCTGTTCCAGTCCGGTTTCAAGTACGTACAGTATGTTCCCTGCAATTTCGATTCCCAGGGGGGAATTAAAGCCCCGCACAAGCCGTGTAACGCGGGCCGTATACCCGCTGTCTGTTTTGGCAAGATCGATGTGCAGGAGGTCCTGGCTCGTGTCGCCGAGTGCCTGGAAGACGGCGCCGGTCGCCACACTGATGACAAAACCGCCCCCCTTGAGGTCGCCGGCAAGGACGGAATCCCTGTCAAAGACGATCCCGTCCGGCGACCGGTGCGCCGTGAACGTCGAGATCCTCCGGCCGGAGGTGCTTGCATCCAGGACGGTTCCCGTGAGTGTATCCCGGAACCTGTCGGCATCAGGTCCGGTACTCGGGATGGGTTCGGTAAACGTCACGTTGGCCGGTGGAGGTGGATAGGTCGGGTCATCGCTGTATGTCGTGTACAGAGCGCCGCCCCCCCACGCGTCGGGATTAAGGAGGGGATCATGACGGGGGTCGTACGGAGTGAATTGCTGCGGAGTGTTGTTCCCTCCGATCCGCCACGGGAAACCGTAATGACGTCCTTCCCGGATCCAGTTCAGCTCTTCAGGGTCGTCCCGGTCGTCTGAATTTTCAACGCCGAAAAGATCCCCGTTCCCGGCATACGCAAAATCGAATGTGTTGCGGGTGCCCTCCGAGAAGAGATATCCGTTCGAGCGAAGCCATTCCCTGTCATTCTGCAGCGTGATGTTCTGGCCATTGACGGGGAGTTTCAATATGATGGACGTTAGGCCGACTTCGCGATTTCCTTCACGAAGCTCGCCATGGTCCGTGGCGGCGCCGCTGTTGACGTAAAGGTAATCGCCGGACGGGGAGACAATGATGCCGCTCATCCTGTGATTGTACACATGACCGTACGGGTACGGAACGGTTCTCGCTACTATGGTCCATGCCCTGTGTTCGCTCCCGGGGACGTCGCGGACCCCTTTCGCGACGGTCGCCGTGCCGAGCACACCGGTCGAATCGTTCCCGACGAGGAACATCGTCCCGTCCTTTGCAAACGCCATGCCCAGGGGGGCGTTCACCCCGTCGTCCGAAGGCCGGTAGACGACCGTGTCGGTTGCCAGTCCCCCGGCGCCGAATACGACACGGAGAATGTTTCCGTCATTCTGCAGGATATAGAGGTTACCTGTGGAGGGATCCCGCCGTATGCGCACCGAAGCGTGGCCGACGGTCGCGAGTGCCGTGATGGTGATACCGGCGCGGGTCGGTTTCGGCTGTGCGGTGAGACAGCTCGCGGACACGCATGCGATGCAGAAGCATAAGGTGAATATTCTCTCCATTGGTCTCCCGGGGACTGAGTGTGGTGACAGGACAGCTACTCTTATAATGAAAGAATCACGCAGGAGGTTCCAATGCACGGCAGAATCAACACAGGATTCGCATTCACCCGGAAGACCCTGATCCTCATCCTGCTCCTCGGGCCGGTCTCTCTCCCCGCCCAGGGGAAGCAGGGGGAGACTCGCCCGGTCTGGTCGCACCTGAAATACGCTCTGTATTTCACATACGGGGAGATTGAGAAGCTCCTTCTCGATACCGCCTCCATGCGCGAGACGATGGAATACCTCGGCCCCGTCAGGGCCGGAAGGGTGTATCTGGAGTGCACGAGCGCAGGGGACGTCAATGTGGCTCAGATGAAGGATCTGGCCGCGAGATTCCGCGCCCTCGGGCTCAGGGTCTCGGGGGCCATGGTCCCGACCATCCCCGGGGGCCCGATGTGCTACAATAATCCCGATCACCTGGCACAGCTTGAACGGCGTTCGCGGGCGGTGGCACAGGTGTTCGACGACTTCATTCTTGACGATTGGCTTTTCACGACGTGCACGTGCGAGAAGTGCGTTGCGGGGCGGGGCAAATCCACCTGGGCCGACTACAGGACGAAACTTCTCCTCGAGAAGTCGAAGAAATACATCATCGACCCCGCGCGCGAAGTACACCCCGGCATCAAAGTGACAATCAAGTATCCGAACTGGTACGAGGGGCACCGGGATAACGGGTACGACGTCCTGAACGAGACGCACCAGTTCGATGCGATGGCCGTCGGGATCGAGACCCGGACGCGCGCGACGCACGATCAGCATATCCCGATCTACAGCGGGTATGTATTCCAGAAGTGGTGGTCCTCTGTCGATCCCGCGAAGTGGGTCGGCTCCTGGCTCGATAACTACACGATGAAGGGGGAGGACAACGACTACGTGGCACAGGTCTGGCAGGCGGTGATGGCGCAGGCGCCGGAAATAATACTCTGGTCCGGCGGCCACCTCCACCACACGGGACCCTTCAGTGACGTCTATGCCCATTTCCGCGAGATGCTCCCCGAGTTTGACCGGGTCGCAGGGATGCTGAACGGCCCTCCCCGCGGGGTGCCGATATACCTCCCCTACGGGTCCGAGGGGGAATACAACATTTTCGGCTATCTCGGTATGGCCGGAATTCCGCTTGCCCCCGTGGGCCGGTTCCCGGCGGAGAGCCAGAACGCGATATTCACGAGGCATTCGCTGAGGGATCCCGACCTTGCCGAAAAAATGCTCGCCCGCCTCCGCGCCGGACACGACGTCTTCATGACGTGGGAACTCCTCTGCAAGCTGCAGGACACCGAGTTCCGCAATACGCTGAACGTGATCGAGCCCGGCGGCAGCGTCTCATCCTCAGTGTTCAGGACACGTGCCGGATGGAATGATCAGATCACGAAGGCAGACAGGGCGTTCGTATTTCCCCGGATTGGAACGACGACCTGGCCCTACGCAAGGGAAGTGGCGGTCGTGAGGGAAGACGGCGACTTCGGTGTGCTTCTGAGCGTGAAGTACCTCAATGGAACCCTGTATGTCCTTAATATGCCTGAAAACAGTTATGATCTCCTCCGGCTTCCTCCGCAGGTGCTCAATATGATCCGCCGCGCGTTCAACGGTGAGCTGGGTGTGCAGCTCACCGGTCCGGGGGGTGTGGGCATGTACCTGTTCGGGAGCGGCCAGTACGTCCTCTACAATATGAGCGATGAGACTGCCAATGTATCGCTGAGGTTCGGCAAAAAGGTCGGGGAATCCGGCTGGCGGGAACTTGTCCACGGCAGAGGGCTTGCCGTCACCGAGGAGAAACCGCAGCACCGGTTCGACGGGGGGGGGACGTACGACGATGTTTCCCTGACTCTCCGGTCGTTCGAGATTGTGGTCGTTCAATCTCCTGACACGGGGGGTGTGCGATGATCTTCTTCCGCGGTCGCAGATTCAGAACCGGCTCACGCCATTTCGTAGGGCTCGCGAGCTGCGCCATCCTCGTCGTGCTCATGCAAGCATGCTCCGCGTTGTTCCCCGGCGGGGAACGGGATGATTTCATCAGGGTGCGCGGGACGCATTTCACCCACAACGGAAAACCGTATTACTTTGCCGGAACGAACCTCTGGTGGGGTTGTTATCTCGGTTCGCCCGGGGAAACGGGGGACCGGGCCAGGCTCCAGCGCGAGCTGGATTCCCTGCGTGCCGACGGGATTGAGAACCTTAGGATACTTGCCGCCTCTGAGGAGTCGTACCTGAAACGCTCGCTGCGCCCCGCCATCGAACGGGCCCCCGGAAACCTGAATGACTCACTCCTCCAGGGACTTGACTACCTGTTGGCCGAGATGGGGAAGAGGAAGATGCATGCCGTTCTCTTCCTGAACAACTACTGGCAATGGTCGGGGGGGATGTCGCAGTACAACGTGTGGGCCGACGGGGGGAAAGGCCCCGATCCGGACGACCCCGCCGAGGGATATCCCGCGTTCATGGAATTCTCCGCGAAGTTTTATTCCAATGAAAGAGCCGACGCGCTGTTCCGGGACTACGTCAGGACAATCGTCACGAGAAAAAATACGAGCAACGGCCGGCTCTATGCCGCCGACCCGACGATCATGTCATGGCAGCTTGCGAACGAGCCCCGGCCGGGAACATTCGGTCCGGAGGGAGAGAAGAACCTCGAAGTGTTTTACCGCTGGATAAGCCGGACGTCGGAGTACATTCACATGCTCGATACGAATCATCTTGTCTCGACCGGGAGCGAAGGGGCGGTCGGTTTCCGATGGTCGAACGAGTATGCCTTGAGGACGCATGAATCGAAATACGTCGACTACCTGACGTTCCATCTCTGGCCGCTGAACTGGGGATGGTTCAATCCCATGAAGATCGACAGCACGCTTTCCTCGTCCGAGGAAAAAGCCGTCGAGTACGTCGGCTCTTGCCTTGCGACGGCACGGCAGCTCAACAAACCTGCGGTTCTTGAAGAATTTGGCTTCCCGAGAGACAGCGCCAGATGTACGCCGGAGAGCCCGACAACGGCCCGGGACAGGTACTACACGAGGATACTGGGCGTCCTGGCGGATTCTGCGATCAGCGGTGCGCCGATTGCAGGATTCAATTACTGGGGCTGGGGCGGGTCGGCGAGAGGAAAGAACGCAGACAACGTCTGGCGGAAAGGAGACCCCTTCGTCGGCGATCCGCCGCAGGAGCCTCAGGGGTACAATTCGGTTTTCCTAGCGGATACGTCGACGCGGCGGGTTCTGCGCGGGCACGCGTTCAGGATGATGAGCATCGGCCTGGACGATTCCCTTTCTGCTGTCGGAAGACGGTGATCCCCCCGGCCTCTCAACCCCGGCGGCGTGCGCCGGACTCAAAACCTGACGTTCATTCTTTTCCCCCTGTATTCGACCGTTGTATCCGGGGCGGCGGTGAAGTTCGCGCCTGCCCCGTGGTCTTTCCTCACAAGGACAATCGTGAATGGTCGCGACACAGAAGCTCCCCGGTAGCTCCCCCGCCGTTGGCCGAGGACTAACGTCCTCCGGGACTCGTCCCAGTGTATGGGAATGAGTGCGTAGAGTCCCTTCTCGTAGTCATACGTGTCCCCTTCATCGTCGTAGAGCTCGAAGTCGGCGTCCTTGCCCGTGTAGACCCGCAGTTCCGTGGGTGCGCTGCTCTGTTCCGTCGCGTACTGAATGTCCGGCCCCAGCGGGACGATCGACCCGCCGGGCACGTACAGGGGGATGCGGCTGATGGGAGCATCCGCACGGACCCCTTTCCCGCCTGCCGTGGATTTCCCGGTCCAGAAATCAAACCATGTGGTGCCGCGCGGAAGATAGACGCCGGTCGTCCCGGCCTCCCCCGTCGAATCGTCGGGCTGCGCCCAGTTGAGTTTCAGTAGGGCGTTGTTCGTTTTGAACTGTCTGTGTTCGAGCCGGAACGGGTACTTGACGCCGGCCGAGAGATCGACGGGCGCGGAGAACGTTGTGCGGACCCTGTTTTCGGGTTCGTCGATGACAGGCTTGTTGTCAAGCCAGAGGCGCACGCCGCCGTCGGTGATCACGTACAGCGTGTGGCGGCCGGCCCGTGCTCCTGTCATGATCGCACCCTTCATCCTCACGGAATAGGAAGTGTCAAGCCCGTCAGGGAGACAGCCTGACCAGCTGATCTGGCTCGCGTCTGTCTTTCGCGTGAGTATCAGGTGCTCGAAGGATGTACCGCGGAAGACCTGGAACTCGCAGCCATGCTCACTGCCGTCGGCGGAATAGAAATGGGCCGGTGTGATGTCCACCCCGTTGTAGACCGGGAAATTGATCATGGGATGGGTTACCGGGCAGACCATGATTGCGGACCCGAACATGTATTGATCGGCGATGGAATAGACGGCCCTGTCGCCGGGAAAATCCATCGGGAGTCCGCGGATGAAGGAGTAGTCGTCGTGTGTGACCTTCCAGGCCGTGGAATAGATGTACGGCATGAGCCTGTAACGGAGCCGGTCGCCCGCCGCCAGCGCGTCATACGCCCAGTCGCCTTGCTCGCCGAATTGCCATATTTCGCGGGGGATATTCGTCCCGTGCGCCCGAAAAATCGGGGAGAAAGCGCCGAACTGGAACCACCGTACGTACAGTTCCTTGTAGGCAGGGTCGCCCAGACCCCCCGGGAAATGAATGTCGGTGATGAACCCTCCGATATCATGTGTCCAGTACGGGATCCCTGACATCGAGAAGTTGATGCCCGCGGCGATCTGCACGCGCAGGTCGTCCCATGTAGCGAACGTATCACCCGACCATGTGGCGGCGCCGTAGCGCTGCTGTCCCGCAAATGAGGAACGGGTCAGGATAAATACGCGCTTCCGGTCGGTGGCGAGCCGGTGGTTGTCGTACACGGCCCGGGTCGTCATGAGCGAATAGGGATTGAGATATCTGGCGAAATCCCCGAGGAAGTTTTTCCCCGCCTTTTTCATCGAGAGTTCCGTGATGTACCTGTCGTCGCTGCAGCGGAATTCCGGTTCTGTCGCATCCATCCAGTACGCGTCCACGCCGTTATCGAAGAGGCCTCTCCTGACGTATTTCCAGTAGATATCCCTCGCTTCGGGATTGTAGGCATCGTACACCCTCCCGCCGTTCCAATGGGGGACCGCGTACAGGAGATTCCGGGCATTCATCTCCCTGTAAATTTCCGTTGCCGGGCCGAACGCGGGCCAGATCGACACCATGAGATGCGCGTTGTAGTGATGGAGCGTGTCCGTCATGCGGCGGGGCTCCGGGTAGTTGACGGAATCCCACATCATGCTGCTGAACTGGTCCATCCCCCCCCAGTAGCTCCAGTCCTGCACGACGTTGTCCAGGGGGAGCCCTCTTCTCCGGTATTCCCTGACGATGCCGATGAGCTCCTGGCCGGTTTTGTACCGTTCCTTGGATTGCCAGTAGCCAAACGCCCATTTTCCCGCGAGGGGTGCCTTGCCTGTCAGAAGTCGGTACCCCGCGACCACCCTGTCCAGACCCGGACCGTGTACAACATAGTAGTCGATCCCGTCCGCAACCTCCGATTGGAACAGGGTCGTTTCCCTGCTGTCGGAAAAACGGGATCGGGAATAGTTGTCCCACAGTATGCCGTATCCCTTCGTCGAGACGAGGAAGGGGTTCACGGCCGTACGGTTCGCCTGCTCGATGAGGATGTCCTGACCCCGGTAGTTGACGATGGGGTCCTCGAACTGCCCGAGCCCGTATATCCCCTCTTCGTCGCTGAGTGAGAAGTGCTGTGTGACACGGTATGCCCCTCCCTGCGCTGCCGGCTCAAACGTCTCCGCGCCTGGTCCCTGTGAAACCAGAAACAGCTTTCCCCCGTTGTCGGAGAACCTGAGCTCCCCGTTCCGCCTGTTGACACGGACGGCCATCTCCCGGGTCGAGATCATGAGCGTGTCACCCCTCCCTGTCGCTTTGGAGGCCACATGCACAGGGACCGCAATCACGCTCAGGCTCGCGCCGGGGAAGAGAGTGGTGTCGGGTGAGACCCTCACCCGGATGATACCGGGAGCGTACCACTGCAGTGCGATCCGGCGGTGCTGGACATCAATCCGGTACGACGTCTCCTGCGCACAAACCCGGGTCGCAAGAAGAAGGCACAGAAGAGGGAGGTGTATCCGGACGCCGGGTCTTGAGGGCATGGTATCGAATGCTCCCGATGTGGAAGGGGAAAAAACAGCGAACGCCGGCGCCACTGGCAACGCCGACGTTCACTGCGGAGGTGCGTCGTATTGACGCGATTATTTTTTCTTGAGCAGTTTCAGGTTCCTGTCGATCAGGGCGATCCTCTGCTGTACGCTTGCCGCGCTCCGCAAGCCGTCTTCAGGCGTGTGCAGGACATAGTCGAGGAGCTTCTCCGTCGTTGAAGTCGCGACGTGCATCCTCGTGTCGGACGAAGCGTAGTAGATCAACACGTCACCGTTCGGTCTCATCACCCAGCCGCTGCTGAAGACAACATTGGAGACATCGCCGACACGTTCCTCCCCCTCGGGTGCGATGAAATAGCCTGCAGGGCGGGCAATGACCTTGTACGGGACCTTCAGATCGCACAGGAACATGTAGAGCACGTAACGTAATCCCGCGGCGGTGTTGCGTACGCCGTGGGCCAGATGGAGCCACCCTTCAGCGGTCTTGAGAGGTGCCGGACCGAGCCCGTTTTTCACCTCCTTGATCGTGTGGTAGGCGCGGTCATCGACGATGATCTCGCTGTTGATCTGCGCGTGGTCGATGGAGTCGGACAACCCCCAACCTATCCCCCCTCCGGAACCCGCTTCGATGAAACCGTCCTGGGGGCGTGTATAGAAAGCGTACTTCCCCTGGACGAATTCCGGGTGAAGGACGACATTGCGTTGTTGTGCGGACCCGGTTTTGAGATCCGGCAGCCGTTCCCATGTGACAAGGTCTTTTGTCCGCGCCATGCCGCATTGTGCGATGGCGGAGGAGAGGTCGGTCCTGGGGGCACAGGGGTCCTTCCGTTCGGTGCAGAACAGCCCGTACAGCCACCCGTCTTCATGCCTGACGAGCCGCATGTCGTACACATTGGTGTCCGGGTCGTCGGTCTCGGGCAGGACGACGGGATAGTCCCAGAACCGGAACCTGTCGATCCCGTTCGTGGATTCCGCGACCGCGAAAAATGATTTCCTGTCCGACCCTTCGACGCGGAGCATGAGAAGGATCTTCCCCTTGTGTTCGATCGCGCCCGCGTTGAACGCGGCATTCACGCCGATCCTTTCCAGGAGATGCGGGTTGGAGGCATGGTGAAGGTCGTACCGCCAGAAAAGAGGGGTATGCGCCGCCGTGACGACAGGATGGACATACCTGTTGAAGATCCCGTTCCCGCCGGCAGCTTTCTTGTTTGGCTTCGCAATCAGCCTTTTGTGTTCAATCGTCAGTGCGGCGAGCTTCCTTGAAAACTGTGCGCGTGTCATTGTTTTGCTCCCGCGGGGGCCAGAGGGATTGCCGGGATCGCCCGGACATCTCCCCTGGCGGCTATTTCGTCGTCGACGTCGGAAATCTCATCGAGTTTGTTCCACCAGTTGAATTTGAGTATCACGGAGGTGGCCACCAGGACGCCCAGCGTCACAAGCATGGAGGTCGTTTCGTGAATGACGATAAAAATCGGGAGCGCAACAAGCGTCGTCTGCCATGTCGTGCCGACGACGACATTGAACATGTCGCGCTTGAAGTTCTTGTTCGGCTGGAAATCCGGATGCCGCAGGCGGACTTTTGCGAGGACCGGACCCCAGAACCCCCAGGGCTTTACCCGCGTGTAGAAATCGATGAGGACGTCGTCCGGCTCGGGGTCTGTCAGGTAGCTGCCTGCCACGCATCCGATGATGGAGACACCCAGCACGTACGGGAACGCGGAGAGTGCGGCGACCGAGGGGACGAATGCCGCGAGAACGAATGCCGACCCGATCCCGGCGACCATGCCCCAGAAATATCCGTACCCGTTGAGCCGCCACCAGTACCACTTCAGGACGTTGGCGGCGGTGTATCCGGGGAAGAGGGCATTGACGATCCACAACATGACTTCGTTGATGGAGCCGACGATGAGTCCGACGCCGAACCCGAGAAGGACGAACACGATCGAGACGATGTAGCTCATCCGTACGTACTTTTTTGGATGTGCGTTGGGGTTGATGAACCGCTTGTAGATGTCGTTGACGACATACGCGGGGGCTGCGTTGATCGTCGCCGCGTAATTCGACATGAATGCGGCAATCAACCCCGCGAGGATGAGTCCCACCCATCCCACCGGGATGAGGTTCTTCAGCGCGTAGGGGAGGACCATCTCAAAGTCAATATTGGGTCCCATGGCTTTCAACTGGGGACTGAAAAACGCGAGGGCCAGCACGGTCAGACCGGCGATCATCATATAGCGCGGGAAGAAGAGGGCGACGTTGACGAAGAAACTCATCTTCGATGCGTCTTTCGGCGATCGCGTCGCGAGCACACGCTGCATGTCGTAGTTGGGGGCGGGACCGGCGGCGCTCACAAGGATTCCTTTAAAGACCATCAGCATGAAGAAGATCGAGAAGAGGCTGTACCCGTCACTCTGGATCTTCGTGTTCACAGCGTCGATGAGTCCCGTCCAGTTCAGGTTAAGGTTCCATCCGAAGAAGATGTCTTTCCATCCGGCGGGGATCACCGCATTGAGCATCTCGGGGCTGACGGCATTCATCGCGATGATGCCCACGGCAAGAGAAGCAATCGTCAGGACGATGAACTGGAGAAACTCTGTGATGACGACGCTCATCATCCCTCCCTTCACGGCGTACACCGCCGTGAAGCTCATCAGGATGACGGCATACGTGGCGGGCGACCAATCCCACGGGAGGAATATCTTTGCGAATTTCCCGATTCCCTGAAAGCCGTACGCGAGGAATCCGATGACGCTGACAAGCGCGAATATCACGACGATGATATGCGCAAGCTGAGCCCCGGTGCTGGTCCCGAACCGGGTCTTGATCCATTCCGCTCCTGTCATCACTTTCGACCGACGCAGCCAGATGGACAGGTAGACCATCAGGAATATCTGGTTGAATACCGGCCACACCCAGGGGAGCCACACGCTCTTCAGCCCGTAGACAAACAGGACGTACACGAGCCACATTGTTCCGGTGATGTCGAACATCCCGGAGGCGTTGGAAACGCCGAGCATCCACCAGGGGAGCGAGTTCGAGCTGAGGAAGTAGGAGTCGATGTCCTTGATCGCCCTCCGGGACACAAGGAAGCCGAGGACGATCACAGCGGCAAAATACGCCAGGATAATGGCGATGTCGATAACGTCAATTTTCATTGGATGGGGGTCTTTCGGCAATCAGGGACGGATCGTCTCGCCGCCGTCACCTTCACAAATGGTGCCATATCGTCGGCACCAGTTGAGTCGTTTTTTCTGGAAATATGCGGAAGAGAGGGATTGCGGCGTTATCAAAACGATAAAGGCTTATGGAATTGATAAGCGGCGGCCGGCCCCGTCGGATGTCGGAGCAGACATTCATGATCCTGCGATGGAGGGAGTCTGTCAGTGCAGTGGGATGATAGTTTCCTTGCCGGAGTATCGCACGACTGCGTCGGCCTGTTCGGTCGATTCAATCCCCGCACCGTGATCCGTTCTGACGAGCACGATACGGAATGTCCGTTGCTGGAGCATTCCCGGGAATTGTCCCCGCCGGGTCCCGATGGTGAGTAGGCGTTGTGTGTCGTCCCAGTGGATCGGAATTGTCGCGTAAACCCCCTTTTCGTAGTCGTAGTTGTCATTCTCGTCTTCGTAGAGGGTGAAGTCTCCGTTTGTCCCCCGGTACACCCGCAATTCGATTGGGTCCGCGGGTTTTTCTGCCGCCCATTCGACGTCCGGTCCCACCGGGACTATCGAGCCTTGCCGGACAAACAGCGGGAGACGATTCAACGGGGCCGATGCGTCGATGCTCCGCCCCCCGATCACGGGGTCGCCGCTCCAAAAGTCGAACCACGTTCCCCGTGGGAGATAGAGGCGGCGCATGGTTGCCGAAGGCTCGGTGACGGGATTCACGAGGAAGGCCTCCCCGAACATGAATTGGTCGCCGATATCCGTCGCGCGCGCGTCACTGCGGAAATCCATGACCAGTCCTCTCATGGGTGTGTAACCCTCACTCGTGATCTTCCATGCCATGGTGTAGATATAGGGGAGCAGGCGGTAGCGGAGCCGGTCGAAATCCGTGAGGATCTTCTGCGCTGCGGTACCGTACGACCAGAGCTCGTTCTGATTGTTGGTGCGGGTGCCGTGCACCCGGAGGATCGGGCTGAATGTGCTGAACTGGAACCATCGGATGAACAGTTCACGGTACATCGGGTCGTCGGGATCGCCGGAAATGAACCCGCCCGTATCCGTTGTCCAGTACGGGATTCCCGAGAGCGAACAATTGAGTCCGGCGGGAATCTGTTTCCTGAAGAAGACCCAGTCGGAATTGATATCGCCCGACCATACCGCCGTCGCATTCCTCTGGCTGCCGGCGAACGCCGAACGCGAAAGGATGAACACCCGCTTCCTGTCACTCTCATGCCGCTGCCCCTCGTACACCGCCGATGTAGTGAAAAGCGGGAACAGGTTGGCGTAACGGGCCCCGTTCGCGCCGGCGACCCTGTTTGTCACGAGGATATTCGTCTCACGCCCCTCTGTTTCGGGCTCCGTCGTGTCAAGCCACCAGGCGTCGGTGCCGATCGCAAACAGGGCCGTGTCCATCAGGTGCCAGTAGTATTTCCGCGCCTCCACGTTGAACGCGTCGTAGAGGGCCTGGCCGGTGGGATGGAATGCGGCGGTGATGGTCTTGTCGATGAAGAAACCCCTCCGGTCCATTTCCGCATATGTCCCGCTCCCGGGGCGGAAATAGGGCCAGACGGATATCATGAAATGGAAGTGGTTCCCGTGAATCTCGTCGACCATCCCCTTCGGGTCCGGGTACCTGGAGGCATCGAACACCGGCTCCCCCATCGTATTCCACCAGAACCAGTCCTGAACGATATTGTCTGCAGGGATACGGAGCTCGCGGTACTTTCGTGTGATCCCCACGATTTCATCCTGCGTGCGATAGCGGTTCTTGCACTGCCAGAAACCGTACGCCCACCTTCCGAACATCGGGACCCCGCCCGTCAGCATGCGGTAGCCGGCGACGATGGAATCGAACTCCGGCCCGGCGATGAAATAGTAGTCTATGGCATCCGCGACCTCCGAACTGAGGTACAGCGCGTTGAGAAAGCGGTTGTTGAACCGGCTGCGCGACGCATTGTTCCAGAATATCCCGTAGCCGTTCGACGAGAGGAAGAAGGGGATGGCGATGTTCGAGTTGTCCTGTGAAATATCGACCGCCTCCCCCCGGTAGTTCCACACGCCGGCCTGGTGCTGCCCCAGGCCGTAAAAGGCCTCGCCGGAACCCCAGAGGCTTGAAAACATCTCGGCATGGTAGGTCTTCTCGCCGTTGACCTCCACCGGAGTCAGGCTCCTCGTCTGGTCTTCGAAGAGTTTTCCCCCGGAGCTGTCTGTAAATATGATCGTCCCCTGGCTCCGCGAAACAACGACGCGGAGCGCCGGTGTACGAACGACGACGCTGTCCCCGGCCGTCTGTGCCGTCCAGTTCACGGGGGGCCACGTCGTCTTGAGGACGACATCGTCCCGCCTGACGGGAAATGAGGATCCGGGTGAATACAGGACCCGGATTATCGTCGGCGTGCACACCTGCAATTTCATGGTGCCGGACTTCATCGTGAAGACCACGCCGTCGTCCTGTCGCGTGATGGCTGTAACAGGGTTCAGGGGGATCCACTGGGCCGGGGCTACGGCGGTCAGCGCCTGCCCGACGAACAGAAAGAGGATTCCCCGCCCTGCGGGGCGGAAAGTGCGCCTTAGGACACGCGCCACGTTCATCGGAGCACCATGAGTTTCATCGTCTGCTGGAACGGCCTCCCAGGCGTCTCCGACGGGACTGCTTCCATCCGGCAGAAATAGACACCCGAGGCGGCTCCGGCATTCCATCTGACGGCATGGTACCCTCTTTCCAGTTCGCCGTTGATGATTTCCGCCACGCGCTGACCCAGGACATTGTAGATGCTGATTGTCACCTGGCTCCGCAAGGGGAGTGCGAAGCTGATTGTCGTGGAGGGATTGAACGGATTCGGATAGTTCTGGAAGAGCGCAAAGTGGTCGGGGATTCCGGGTCCCGGTCCGCTCACGGAGAGGGGCTGCGAGACCCCGTACACCTCGAACTCGCGGATTGTGAATCCGGTCGATGTGGACGCTCTCGTGTCAAGCATCAGCCTCACATACGATCCGTTGTGATTCAGGCTGTCGATCACCGTCGTCCCTCCCTGTCCTCCCGTCGTCGCGCGCACGTCAAACCAGGTGTTGTCATCGGAAGAGAGTTGGAGCCGCCACGCTGTCGCGTAGTTGTCCCCCCATCGGACAATGACTTTTTTGACGAGGAAATTCTGTCCCAGGTTGCAGTCGAGCCACTGACCGTCGCTGGCGCCGCTTCCCCACTCCGTTGCGGTATCGCCGTCGACAAGACTCTGCGGGTTCGCGAGCGCGGGGGTCCTGCTGTTCGATGAGACAGAAACAGATTTCCGAAGCGCACGGTTGATCTGATCCAGCGGCACCGCCGTGATGAGAATGGCGGACGTGTCGCGGACGGTTCCGGCGCCGATGAGCCGGTATGTCGTCGTCTTCAGGGGATGCACGATGACGGAATCCGTGCGCCTGACCGACGAATCGTTGAGCGTCACAGCCGACCCGTGCGCGGCGTTCCAGCGGAGCACCACCTGGTCGCCGGCGCCGATGAACGTCTGTGAAGCGCTGAACGAAATAATCTTTCCTGTCTGATAAATGGCGAGCGTCACTGTTGTCGTATCCACGATGCTCCCCCGTGCGATGAGCGTGTACGGGGTTGTCACCGTGGGCGCGACCGCCATCGTCCCGTGTATCGCCACCGGACCGCCGTTGAGCGTTGCCGATGTGCCGAGCGCGGTCTTCCAGTCAAGTATGCTCACCTGCCCGCTGTCCATCAGCGAAGGCGTGGCGGTGAACGAGTAGACCTTTCCGGAGACCGGATCGGGGTCGATCTGATCCGGGAACCGTGAGAAGAGCTCCTGTGTCAGCACGAGCGTGTTGGCCTGCAGCGTGGCCTGCGAATGACCGCTTGCACCGCTGTACCACCCCCACGACAGCGCGCCGGCGTACCCGTTTGCGTAGAGTGTGTCATAGAGAGCGGTGTAGGGGAGGGCGAGCGTCTGTTCGGGAAAGAACTCCGCGATCACGAGCGGCTTCGTCAGCCCCCATGAAGAGGCGGGATGGACGAAGGGGGAGATCGGCGTGCTCTGCCAGTCATAATAATGGTCCGTGTAGAAATCCAGCGTCCCCATGGGATCCCCGCCGGCCTGGATGAGGCGGTCGTCTCTATAATAGTTGTAGTTCGGTCCGGCGGCGAACTTCCTGATGAGGTTCTCGGCTGTCATTCTGAACCGGTACCGCGCATAGAACTCCTCCTCGATCCGAAGTTTCTCGGCGGCCGACAGCGAGCTGAGACGTGTCTGAAGCTCGGCGCTCTTCGCGAGGTTGTTCACATCGGTCTGGGCCGTCAATGCCCACGCGCCCGTCGTCACCTTGGCCGAGGGATCTGCCCTGTGGATTGCACCCGTGCAGAGGTTGACGAACGCCTGGATATCCGCCATCGGCACGTGATACGTGAAGTCCCAGCCGTACTCGTTGCTCATCCCTTCCGCCTCATTGAAGATTTCCCATCCGATGATCGCGGGATGTCCCCGGACGGCGTTGACCATCGGTATGAGCGCGTTGTCGATGTAGTACCTCGTGTAGCTCGTGTCCGTCAGCATGAGCTGCGACCTGTTCGTCACGACCGTCGCCCTGGATGTTTCCATCATATTGAACGACCAGAGTGTCAGGAGAAGTCCGATTCTTCTCTGCCACGCCATATCGAGTATCAGTTTCAAGTCCGCCAGTGCGTGGATTCCGGGTCCTGTGACTTTCCCCCCGGTGCTGAATTCAGGCGTGTTCTCCCCTGTCGTGTGAAGCCAGAAGCGGAGGGCATTTCCTCCGTGAGCATGAATCGAATCGAAGACAGCCCTGAATGAGGTGGTGTCGAGAGGATTCGGGCCGAGATCCTCCGCAAAATTGACCCACGCGATATTGGACCCGTTCAGAAACACTTGCTGGTTGTTGAAATTAATCCGTGACTGGGAGAGACCAGGAGAAACGGCCGCATTCACGCAAACCAGGATAATGGCCGGGATCACGAGAAGAGCACGACGATTGGATTTCATGGGATTCCTCCTGAGTTGATGCTTCTTACAGGGCCTTATGCGGGCAGCATAACCTGTGCCAGCTAGTATATCAACAATTGGGATCGAAATCCACGCCCCGGATCTGCTGCATTATCAAAAACATAAAAACGCGGCACCCGTTCCCTCGTCGTTTGAATTTGTCAGGAGAGTTTGTTACTCTTGCCTCAAAGGATGCAGCCTCACAACATATCCGGAGGAGGTAATCATGAAGAGAGCGTTAACGATTTTCGCAGCCCTTGTCGTGGCGGGTTCGATCGCCTCCGCGCAGGTCGTCGCAGACTTCGAGAAAAATACCGGCGGGTTCCACGTCCTGACACAGTATTTCGGGACCGCCCTGACGCGGGCTTCGCAAAAGGCGGATCCGACACTGAAGAGTGCGGGTGTCATGGTTCTCAACTTTAATTTCCCTCCCGGGAATGCCGGTGACAAAGGAGCTGTCGGCGCGAACAACGCGATCGTAACGAACGGCGCTCATTTCATCACCTACTGGGTCTATCTCCCCGCAAGCACTCCAGACAGCCTCAACATCAGCGTGTTTGCGCAGGACAACGTGGCGTATGCGTTCCACCAGAACACGGTCCAGGGGAAGACAATCCCCAAGAACAAATGGTATCCGCTCTCCCTCGACCTGACGCAGGCCGGGATCGGCGATCCCACGTTTAATCTCGTCACAGGAAACATCTTTCTGACCGGTATCCAGGTTGACAACTTTGCCGGGAACTTCACGTGGCAGGACAGCATGCTCGTCGACAACGTCGCTCTTGTCGGGTCGCAGCCCGTGTCGGTCGCCGCCTTTGAGTCGGGCCTCGGTGGTTTCGCGAACGTTAACTTCGGGCCGGCGCTGAAAAAGGTCGAACAGGTCGCGGATCCGACTGCGAAGAGCTCAGGCGTCATGCAGCTCAACTGGATCTTCCCCGCCGACACGAATTCGAAGGGTGCGGTCGGCCTTCAACAGTCGGGCGGGCTTCCGGTCAATGGCGCACGGTTCATCACCTACTGG
This sequence comes from Ignavibacteriota bacterium, assembly GCA_003158475.1. Lineage (GTDB taxonomy): Bacteria > Bacteroidota > Ignavibacteria > UBA10030 > UBA6906 > Fen-1273. The sequence goes on from PMJR01000060.1 coordinate 37,351, forward strand.
ATCTATCTGGCTGATTCGACGATGCCCGATNNCAAGAACTATGCATACCACGATGCCTCCACGCTGGTGAGGAACATCCCGAAGAAGGTGTGGTATCCCCTCTCGCTTGACCTGGCGCAGACGGCGGTGATTGATCCGCAATTCGACCTGGTCGCGGGGAACATATCCAACACCGGGATACAGATTGACAGTTACAGTTACACCGGCGCGATTCCCGGCTGGAGGGACAGTCTTTATGTCGACAATGTCGCGCTGCTGACATATACGATTCCTCCCCCGCTGAAGAAGCTTGTCGTTGACAATTTTGAGACTCAGGGAGACGTCGGTCTTTTCTCGACGCAGTCGTTCGGCCCCGCGTTCACTGCTCTTGCCAACGGCATCGATACGACAAACGCCGCCAACCGGGTCCTCGTCGTGACGGCGGCATTCGACACCGGGACTGTCAAAAGCAAAGGGGCGATGGCGAGAAGCGACTTCGCATTCTTCAAGCAGGGGGACACGAGCGCGACGGACATCACGCTCGACGTCTTCGTCCCCGCATCGATGCCGGACAGCGCGCTGTTTGACCTGGTTCTTTCGGGCCCGGCAACGGGGAGCGCCTGGGTTCAGGACGAATTCATGCTCGGTTCGCCCGCCTTCCAGAAAGGCGCCTGGAACACGCTCGATTTCAGCGTCAGCAAGCATATTGCGGACCATACGATAACCAGTCCCCGTCTCACGGCAACGTTCTACGTTCAGGTCTATTATAAAGCACCGTGGAAGAAGTGGAGCGGGAAGATATTCTTCGACAACCTGACGTTGCTGGGGATCGATGCGTTGACGGGCGTCGCACAGAACCCGGCGACGCCGTACGAGTACAGGCTGTACAACAATTATCCGAACCCCTTCAACCCGTCGACGATGATCCGCTACGACCTGAAGCAGGAAGGACCTGTCTCGCTGAAAATCTACGACGTACTGGGGAGGGAGGTGGCGACGCTCGTCAGCGGGCGCCAGCCGGCCGGTCCGCACTCCGTCGTCTTCGATGCGGGCAGGTTTGCCACGGGTGCGTATTTCTACACGCTCCGCGCCGGCTCATTTGTCAAAACCGAAAAAATGATGCTTGTGAAATAAGGACTCCTCTCCGGGACGGGCGGGGAGTCGTCCCGGCGGGCCTCACATCATCTTCGACCGGACGGGTTGTTATGGGTCGGTTCACCGTGTTCGTCCTCTCTCTCCTGGCGCTAATCCTCTGGATCGCTGTTCCGGAAGCTGCCCTTGCGTCGGAGACGCCTCAGCAGAAATCTGAGCGCATCCGCTGGTGGCGGGAAGCGCGGTTCGGCATGTTCATCCACTGGGGGCCTGTGAGCCTCAAGGGGACGGAGATCAGCTGGTCGCGTGGAGGTGAGCGGCGCGGGATCGGAGGGAAAGGCGAGATTCCTGTCGAGGTATACGACAATCTGTACCGGCAGTTCGACCCGGAGAAATTCAACGCGGCGGAATGGGTGTCCATCGCCGGATCTGCCGGGATGAAATACATGGTGCTGACGGCCAAACACTGTGACGGGTTCTGCCTGTGGCGCTCGGCTGTCGACGATTATTGCATGAGCGCCACGCCGTTCAGGCGGGACGTGTGCGGTGAGCTCGCATCCGCCGCTCACGCCGCCGGGATGCGGATAGGATGGTATTACTCTCCTATGGACTGGCGGGACCCGGACTGCCGCACAGTACGGAACGAAGTGTATCTGCAGAAGATGAGGGGACACCTGCGCGAGCTCCTGGGCAACTATGGGCGAATCGACTTGCTCTGGTTCGACGCCGATGGAGGATCGATCCCCTGGGACCAGTCAAACACCTACGCGCTTGTCCGCTCGCTGCAGCCCGGCATGATTGTCAACGACCGGCTGGGCCTTGGACCGTATAACGAGGTTGACTGGACCCGTCTCGACACGAATGCGGACTACCGCACACCGGAGCAGAGGGTCGGCGCGTTTGACGTCAGGATCCCCTGGGAAACCTGCATGACGCTCGGGACACAGTGGTCGTGGAAGCCGAACGACAGGATCAAGACCGCCGGCGAGTGCGTGCGCATACTCGTCCAGTGCGCGACCGGGGACGGCAACCTCCTCCTGGACGTCGGCCCGATGCCCGACGGCAGGATTGAGCCCCGCCAGGTGGATGTGTTGAAGCAGATCGGTGCCTGGCTTGCGAAATATGGAGAGAGCATTTACGGGACGCGCGGGGGTCCCTATACCAGCGGGACATGGGGAGGAGCAACCCGGAGGGGGAACGCACTCTACCTCCATATCGCGAAATGGGAGGGGGACGTGCTGGAGCTTCCTCCGCTGGAGCAGAAGATCGTGCGGACGACGGTCCTGACAGGGGGGACGGCGAAGGTCGCACAGACGGATCACGGGATCGAGGTGAGTCTCTCTGCAGAGCACCGGGACAGGTATGACACTATCGTCAGGCTTGAACTTGACCGGTCCGTGGATAGGGCCGGCGTGATAGAGGTCGGGCGGGGTCCGGCGCGGGGGATGGAGGGTGCTTCGGTGCGCCTCGCACAGAGGCCCGATCCACGGTATCCCCCCGGGGATCCCAGGCTCCTCGTTGACGGGAAACGGGGGTCCACCGACCGGACGGACGGGAAGTGGCTCGCGTTTGAAGGAAGCGATTTTGAGGCGGTGATTGACCTGCCTGCCCCGAAGAGAGTTGGTCGTGTCCTGATCGGCTCCCTTCAGGAGCAAGTGTCCAGGATTTTCTTCCCGCGGAAACTCGAGGTCTCCGTCGCCGGCGATGACACCGCCTTTGCGGTCGTGGGGAGCGTTGACCTGGGCGCGCCGGTGGAGGACGCCGAGATCAGGCGGGAAGATTTCAGCATCTCGTTCGCGCCGGTCAACGCGCGCCGCTTCAGGTTGCGCGCGCAGGGGGCCGGCCCATCTCCTTCCTGGCATCCCGAAGCAGGAATGAAGACGTGGATGTTCGTCGATGAAGTGGTATTCGGGGAGTAGCTCCCCTCCTGCGTGAGGAATCCTCGGGGGGGGAGGTGGCGGGGCCACGTTTCATAGTCAATTCAAACATATCAGGCCTGTATGTATCGCACAATCGTTATTGTGCTCTGTATCTTCCTGAATCAAAGCGCTCTGTCCGGCGGATCATCATTCCGGATGGCGTCGCTTTTCACGGATAGCATGGTCGTCCAGCAGAGAAGCACCGTCCCGGTCTGGGGAAAAGGAACGCCGGGCGCGCGCGTCGTGATCCATGCGTCCTGGAAGGCCGACGCCTCCGCGACCGTGACGCCGGACGGAAATTGGAACACGGCGATCGCCACCCCACGTGCCGGAGGACCGTACGAGATACGCGTGCAGACGGATGATTCGACGCTGACACTGAAGAACGTGCTTGCCGGGGAAGTATGGCTCTGCTCGGGGCAGTCCAATATGGAGATGCCGCTCCAGGGGTGGCCGCCTGACACCATTCTCTCCTCGCAGGATGAAATAGACCAGTCGACCTATCCCTCCATCAGGCTCTTCACTGTCAAGCGCGCGTTTTCAATCGTCCCGGAGGAAGCGTGCGCCGGCCAGTGGACCGGGTGCTCTCCCGCCACGACCCCCCTGTTCAGCGCGGCAGCATATTTCTTCGGCCGGAATCTTACTCGGGCACTCAACGTCCCGATCGGACTGATTCACGCGAGCTGGGGAGGGACGAAGGTGGAGGCGTGGATGGGGAGCGGGACACTCGCGCGCGTGGCGGAGTACGATTCCGTCCTGCAGAAAATCCGGGACACAGAAGAGAGCATGAAGGTTCGTATGGCGTGGCTCGAGAGGTTTCCTGTGATCGAAATGAACAGGCGCGAGCCGCGCACGCGATGGCAGCATCTCGGGGTGGAAGACGCTGAATGTTCCTTCCCGGCCTTCAACGACAGCAGCTGGCGGACGATGGATCTCCCGACATACTGGGAAAGGACCGGGGTGGGAGAATTTGACGGCGTCGTCTGGTTCCGCAAGCGCATCGCGATACCTCCTGCCTGGATGCACAGGAACCTCGTGGTGGAGCTCGGACCCGTCGACGACATTGATATCACGTTCGTGAACGGCAGAGAAGTGGGGAGCCACGAGTCGGAGGGGGGATGGAACGCTGCAAGGGTATACCCTGTGCCTAAAGAGATTGTCGATACGACCTCGATCAGCATTGCGGTCCGCGTGATCGATTACGGAGGAGGTGGAGGGATCTACGGTCCGGCAAAGCTTATGCGCATTCATCCGGAAGGGGAGGATGGAAGCATCGTGCTGGCGGGGGACTGGAAGTACCTCCCGGTGGCGGAGTATCGGGGCGACAGGCTCTATGTATTCGGGTGGCGCGGCGAGCGGTTTTATGAACGGCCGCCCCTTCCCTTCGATTTCTCGGGCTACTCGCCCACCGCCCTCTTCAACGGGATGATCGCACCGCTCGTTCCTTTCTCGCTCGCGGGCGTGATCTGGTATCAGGGCGAATCGAACGCGAGTGCTCCCCTTCTGTACCGGACGCTCTTCCCTCTCATGATCGGGAACTGGAGAAGCGCCTTCCATACTGAAGGGCTTCCCTTCTACTTTGTGCAGATTGCGCCCTACGAATACGGTCCCGCCACCCAATCGGCGTACCTGCGTGAGGCGCAGTTTCTCTCTCTCCGCGCAAAGAACACGGGGATGGCGGTGACGCTCGACATCGGCAGCGCAAGGACCATTCATCCTCCGAACAAACAGGAAGTGGGACGGCGACTCGCCCTCCTGGCTCTTGCAAAAGCGTACGGGAAGAAGATTGTCAGCTCCGGCCCCCTCTATCGCTCCATGAAAACCGTCGGCGACAGGATTGAACTCTTGTTCGGGAATGTCGCCGGGGGTCTCGTCCTTACACAGTCCGAACGGGGCAACGGGTTCCAGGTGGCGGGTGAAGACCGTATATTCAGGAACGCGGATGTGGCGGTGCGCGGATCCAGGCTGATCGTTTCCAGTCCTCTGGTGAAGCGCCCGGTTGCGGTGCGATACGCATTCGGCAACGTATGGCAGGCCACATTGTACAACATCGAGGGACTCCCCTCTTCCTCATTCCGGACTGACGACTGGAACCCTTAGATCCTTTATCATTTTGACACATATTTATCAGTTTAATAACTCCGCCTTTGTCTTTGTCAAGTCTGCTTGTTGTTTTTCTGTCTATTTCATGAGATTTCGCGGTGTGAACACGGGGACAGTTTGGCACTCTCTGTGTCTCTCTATATTCACCTTCTCTCGCCATTCGTGATTTTCCGGGGCTGTCCACTGGCCATACATTCGAATTGCTGTTTTTGGGATTTGATACGCAGCCGCTCTGCCGGCAGAGTTGTTTCCTCGCGTATGGAGTGTTGATTTTGATGATTTGTTGTCGGACATTTGAACCAGCGATATGTTCTGGCCCCCGGGGTGGTTCAGGAGCAAACTCTTGGAAGAACCCTGCGGAACAACCTCGGTTTGGTTACCACACATCTTGTTCTTGTTCCTCAAGCCGGCGGCTTGATCTCATCTGTTCTTCTCCTCGCCACCAGAGGCACGTCTTGGTTTTTCTTGTGCCAAGAGTCGTCAGCACAAACAGACAATGAAGATCTCGAAAGGAGAAATGTGCTTATGAGTACTTTCTATCATATACGCCGGGTTGCCTGCGCATCTGTCTTTGTTTCTTTCCTGATGATGCAGTGTGCATATGCGGCGACCTCGGGTTCCATTGTGGGACGTGTCCTTGACAGGGAGACCGGTGATCCGCTTCCCGGCGCCAACGTGATAATCCAGGGGACGAGCATCGGGGGGTCGACGGATCTCGACGGAAAGTACACCCTGAGGAATGTCCCGACAGGTAGGCAATCGATGCGGGTTACCTATGTCGGTTATGTTACGCTGACGCAGGAAGTGACGGTTGGCGAGAATGCGACCCTGACGCAGGATTTCCGTCTCGTCGTGCAGGCGATCAAAGGAGAGACTGTCGTGGTGACGGGACAGGCGAAGGGTCAGATGTCGGCCATCAACGAGCAGCTTTCCTCGAATAACATCATCAACGTGGTCTCCGCGGAGAAAATGAAAGAGCTGCCGGACGCGAACCTTGCCGAATCGATCGGCAGGCTTCCGGGAGTGTCCATTCAGCGCGAGGCAGGTGAAGCGTCGAAGATCGTCGTGCGCGGACTGTCGCCGAAGTTCAACAGGGTGACCGTTGAAGGCGTACCGATGGTCTCCACGAGCAACGAAGACCGGAGCATCGACCTGAGCCTTATCGGTGACGATCTGGTCAAGGGGGTGGAGCTTTCAAAATCGCTGCGGGCGGATCTGGATGCTGATGCCATCGGGGGTTCGGTCAACCTCACGCTGCGGCAGGCCCCGGAAGGGCTCCATTATGATGTGTCGGCCAACGGCGGCTACAATCAACTGCACAAGGACTGGAAGAACGGCAAGGCTGTGGCAAGTGTGAGTGACAGGTTCTTCGACAATTCCCTGGGTGCACGTGTCCAGGTCAGCGTGGAACAGAAGGAAATCCCGTCGCAGGTATTCGGTGGAACCTACAGCGCCCCGACCTTGTACTCCGGCACCAACCAGTTCTACATCCAAACGCAGAGTGCCGTGCTGACGGACACGTACCAGAAGAGGAGACGCAACGCCGGGAGCGCGATATTCGACTACGCGTCTGATTTTGTCGATCTCTCGTTCTTCAATCTGTTCAGCGAGAAGGACGACGACGTGTCGAGCAGCGCCAATACCATCAATTTTCTCAATTCGGGGGTGGACGGTGGGTTTTCACGACTCTATAGCCTTACGGCGTACAAGACTGCGGAGAGAACCCATGCCTTGCAATCCCTGTTCAAGCTCGGAGACACGAAGCTGAATCTTTCGGCGGCCTACACAAACGCGAAGACCAGCCAGCCGTCGTCGCAATTCCCCCTGAACGAGATGGCCGCAGGGCTTACAATTCCCCCGAGCGCTCTCATCAATGGGCAGCCATCGGCACTCATTACCGCAATGGGACCCTCAAATCCTGACCACACATGGATCAACAACTTCAGCATTTACAATTATACGCTGCTGGATGAGAACTATGATGGAAAGTTGGACTACAAGATCCCGTTCAACTTCCCCGCCCTTTTTTCCGGCGAAATGTCCATAGGCGGGAAGTACCACGGTGTGCGGCGTGAAAGCAACGGAGAGGGGCTTTTCGCCTATTTGATGTGGGGCAAGGGGGCGGCCACTCGTGCAAATGTCGTGAAGTATTTTCCATGGGTTGTTTGGGATCCCAGCGGGCAGCAGGGATTACCAGTGAAGAGTTTCGTTGATCCGAACTATAGTCCCGACACGTTCCTGGACGGACGCTATGCACTGGACTGGAGTGCCAGCCTTCCGTTGTTGAACTCGGTCAACGGCGCGTTTTACAACACACCGGGAATAGCGAATACATATAATCATTATGGTCAGAACGACTACGACCACAACTACAATTCGCTTGAAGATACATATGCCGCGTACTGGATGACGGAGTTTGATCTTCTCAACAACAGTCTGTCCGTGCTCCCCGGCATTCGCTTTGAGCGGGAATGGACTCAGTATCAGGCCTACGCGATCACGCTCAACGGCAGCAACGACAACGGACTCCAGGGAATACCGACGTCCGTGACAAACAACCGGAGGATTGATCTCTGGTTCCCCTCAGTCAACATTAAGTACAAAGTCACCGATGCCATCCAGGTCATGGGGGCCGCCTACAAGAGCCAGGCAAAACCGAACTTCCTGGAGCTGTCGCCCCTCGTCCTCTATAACGGCGTCACGGGATCCAATTCGTTCCAGGCACAAAATCCATTCCTGAGGCCGGCCACTGCGATCAACTACGATCTGAGCGTGTCGGTTTTCAACAACGAGATTGGCCTGTTCACGATAGGGGGGTTCTACAAGGAGATCACGGGACTCCTTGTCTCCCTGCCGAACTACCAGCCGTTCCAGACCTCCACATGGAGGTACTTCCCGGCGGATCTCCCGGGGAGGCTCCCCGCGTTGACGTACTACGACACGACATGGTTCCGCCAGAATCCGGTTGCAGCCGCGACGATCCCGATAAACAATCCTGAGAAGGCGTACATCCGCGGGATCGAATTCTCTTGGCAGACACATTTCTGGTACCTGCCGGGATTTCTGACCGGGCTGGTGCTCGACCTGAACCTGTCATTCATCGGATCCAATACCCAGTATCCATACTTCAACACGGTAACGGTCGGCTACTCGGGTACTCGCGTCAAGATACCGATCACTGAGCTGCAATATGCGACGAGGAGCGGCGCAGTGGTAGACCAGCCGAAGTCGATAGCCAATGCCATCCTCGGGTGGGATTACATGGGGTTCAGCACACGCGTCTCGTTCAGGTACCAGCAGACGACGCTGACCAGCCTGGATTCGAAGTTCTCGCTGAGCGACTCGTACTATGACAACTTCCTGCTGATCGATGTCTCCGCCAAGCAGCAGATCCTGGACAACCTGGCGGTCTTTGCGAACTTCACGAACCTCACGTCGCACATCGACGACTACTATATCAACGGGGTTATCGGACAACTGCCGACACGTTCCCAATCGTATGGTTTACGGGGACAGTTTGGTGTGATGTACAACTACTAGCCTTGGCGGGTATGCTAGAAGCACTAAACACTGAAGTGACACAAGAATTGAAAGGAGGGTATGAACGGCCATCACATAAGACCGGCTGTGGAGGACCGGACTGAACAGCAGCAAGAAGTCGTGTTGCAGTCGTAGCTGATCGGAATCATCCTATCAAACGGAGAAAATCATGAAAAATAGGATTCTGTTTATTGTGCTCATGTGCCTGATGGTTGCAGGCATCGCGTTTCCTCAGGCTGCAGATACAATTTTTATCCCACTTACACCCAACGGACAGTTGGAGACGATCATCAATGGGGATACATTGAATGGCGCCCGGGCGCACCCGAACCGCGTCTATATGCTGCACAAGGACGGGGTGTACGTCCAGAATGCAGGGATCATCTTCAAGGGCGGCACCCTGCTGAACATCATTGGCGAGAAGGGTGGCGGGTACCCCGTCGTGCAAATGCAGCCTGTCAACGGCGTGGACCCCGGCGACCTGACCAATGTTGTCGCCGACAAAATAGAAGGCAGCCTCCATCTCGATCACGTCTATTGGCTTGGGAAGGTCACCGACGGCTTCGGGTACAATGCGGTCTTTAGCATGACGACGACGGGTACCCTGTCCCAGAGCTGCGTCGTCAACGACTGCATTGTCGAATTCCCGAACCTCGACACGTTCAATGGCGACGGGTGGACCCACGGCTCGGTATGGAAATTCACCAACTGCTACTTCCGCAACTTCTTCAACGGAGGACAGTGGTGGGCGGGTCGTGTTATGTACTGCAAGAAACCCATCGACACGATCTGGGTCGAGAATTGCACAGTCTCCAATGGCGGACTTACGTTCTTGCAGCAGGAAGCGGTCTGCCGGTTCGCATTTTTCAATCACAACACGTTCATCAACAACAACAAGTACTGGCTCCTGAACGGTTACTACCAGAACCTGTTCATCACCAACAACTTCTTCAGCAACCAGAACTGGGTTGGGGAAGATTCTGTCAACGTGGCGACGGGTGGCCAGGATCCTGATGGCAGGCCGGGTGCGCCGGTGTTCATGGGCACAATCAGTGTCGACACAATCACGATCAGACAGCAGCTGTTTGCGGATATGATTAAGGCCGACTCAACGGCGGATACCAGCAAGGTCGGCCTCAACCACATGAGGATTTATGTGTCGAACAACATTTCCTGGACGGATCCGCTGCTGACTCCGTACTTCACAAACGCCGGCAGTACCTGGAACACGGTCGGTGCGTTTCAGATTTCGAACCTGACCTGGGGCAACAAGGGGGCCGGTCCGTGGCAAGTTGTCAACGTGCCCGGCATCTGGGCGAATCCACGCACTACCGCATTGTTTGCTGCATATCCTCACAATATGGCAATGAACCACAACACGTTCACGAAGGTGGAGACAAAAACACCGTCGATTGCCAATGCGGGTATCGTCACGCTCATGGGGCAATGGAACCAGAATCAGTGGCAATCGCCGGTACCATACGCGAACGCCACAGCCAACCTCCTTGCCTCCGCGTATTGCCCTGGCGACCAGAGCGCGGCGACGCTCCCCGGATTCACCCTTGGTGTGAAGAATGAAGACGGCGCAGACGCCGGCGTTGCGAAGATCTCCGATTTCATCGAGAACTACGATCAAGCCGCGGCTCCGGTGAACTCGACGATTGACCAGCTGCCGATCGGTGCGCTGAGCTGGCACGATGCGACCGTACCGGCCTCCTCGTATACGAAGATCCTGACGCAATACGCACTCGATATCGTCGGCGGAGTCGCGACACTTCCGGGAGTTGCGGGAGAGTACAAGTTATCGCAGAACTACCCGAACCCCTTCAACCCGTCCACGAAGATCGATTTCTCCATTCCTTCGGCCGGACTGGCACAGCTTAAGGTGTTCAACGTTCTCGGACAGGAAGTCGCGACGCTCGTCAATGAAAACATGACGGTCGGCAACCATTCGGTGACGTTTGATGCCTCGAGACTGGCGAGCGGCGTCTATCTGTACAAGCTCGTCGCAGGCAGCTTCGTCAGCACGAAAAAGATGGTCCTGTTGAAGTAAGCTACGCTGTCACGAAAGATCTCTTCACGGGAAGTCACGGGGCGGCCGGTGCCATTCGGCCGCCCCTTTTTGTGAGCCGTCTACCCGGCGTCATAGAGGCCTCTCCATGTCGCAATCTTTCGAATCATTTATCGATTCGGCAAATCCCATACCGTGAAACATGGGTCCCCGGGGCTGATTGTGTTCCGTTTTGACCGTTCGGCTCCCGGTGGACTTGGCACTTATTTTGCGATGCAGATGCAGTAACCTCACCAATTGTCATTTGCGAACCCCTCAGGTCTCTCGCGATGACCGATCCGCGGGTATCCTGACGATGGGATCTTTCTGAGGAGGATAATCATGCTCAAGAGTACAAGAGTGTTTCGAGGCGTAGTAACCTGTACCCTGTTGTGTCTGCTGGCAGTCCGGGCCTCACTCTCCGCGGCCACAGGCACTGTCAGCGGCAAGGTTGCCGACAGAGAATCCGGTGATCCGCTTCCCGGCGCCAACGTGATAATCCCGGGCACAAGCATTGGTGCCTCCACGGATCTCGATGGGAAGTACAGCCTGAAGAATGTCCCGGCGGGCAGGCAATCGATGAAGGTAACCTATATCGGCTATCGCTCGGTGACGGTGGAACTGATTGTCGGCGAGAATGCGACTCTGACGCAGGATTTCCGTCTCGTATCGCAGGCGCTTGAAGGCCAGACTGTCGTCGTGACGGGACAGGCGAAGGGTCAGATGGAGGCCATCAACCAGCAGCTTTCCTCGAACAATATCGTCAACGTCGTCTCCGCGGAGAAAATGAAAGAGCTGCCGGACGCGAACCTTGCCGAATCGATCGGCAGGCTTCCGGGCGTGTCCATTCAACGCGAGGCAGGTGAAGCGTCGAAGATCGTCGTGCGCGGACTGTCGCCGAAGTTCAACAGGGTGACCGTTGAAGGCGTTCCGATGGTCTCCACGAGCAACAGCGACCGGAGCATCGACCTGAGCCTTATCGGTGACGATCTGATCAAGGGGGTCGAGCTTTCAAAATCGTTGCGGGCGGATCTGGATGCTGATGCCATCGGGGGTTCGGTCAACCTCACGCTGCGGCAGGCCCCGGAAGGGCTCCATTATGATGCGTCGGCAAACGGCGGCTACAATCAACTGCACAAGGACTGGAAGAACGGCAAGTTCGTGGCAAGTGTGAGTGACAGATTCTTCGACAACTCCCTGGGTGCGCGTGTCCAGGTCAGCGTGGAGCAGAAAGAGATCCCGTCGCAGGTATTCGGTGGAAACTACAGCAGCGCTCAGTTGTACCCCGGCACCGACCAGTTCTACATCCAAACGGAGAGCGCCGTGTTGACGGACACGTACCAGAAGAGGAGACGCAACGCCGGGAGCGCGATTATTGACTACGCGTCTGATTTTGTCGATCTCTCGTTCTTCAATCTGTTCAGCGAGAAGAACGACGACGTGACGACCGGCGCCAATACCATCTCGTTCCTTAATGCGGGAAGCGACGGTGGATTTTCACGGCTGTATTCCGTTGTGGGGTACAAAACGTCCGAAAGAACTCATGCCCTGCAATCCCTGTTCAAGATCGGGGACACGAAGCTGAATCTTTCGGCGGCCTACACGAACGCGACAACCGACGCCCCGGGCCTGTCTTTCCCCATGATTGAAGATCAGACGCAAAACGTGTTCTCCTCGCCGGCTGAATTTCAGAACGCGCAGCCGTCGGTACTCATCGCCAAGATGGGAGCCTCGAACCCCGCGCACACATTTATCGGGCATATGAGCAATGTTTTTAATACCACGCTGCTGGATGAGAACTATGATGGAAAGCTGGATTATAAGGTTCCCTTCAAGTTCTCCGAAGACATTTCCGGCACACTGTCCGTGGGCGGCAAGTACCACGGTGTACGGCGTCAAAGCGACGGATCCTTTCAGTTCTTCAACCTCGAATATGGCGGGGGCCAGATCCGGCGCGATTTTCTCTCGGCCCATTTCCCATTTATCCCCTATCAAGACAACCAGCATGGAATAAGCGTGGCCCCATTCATTGATCCGAACTATAATCCCGGCCCATTCCTGGACGGACGCTATGCGCTGGACTGGGGTGTCAGCTATCCGTTGTTGAATTATGTGGGATCCACGATGTACAATTTCCCGGGAGCCGGGGATCTCTATTTCAGGGATGGGGCACAGGACTTCCAGAACGACTACCACGGACTGGAAGATACCTATGCCGCGTATGGGATGGCGGAGTTGGGCCTTCTCGACAACCGTCTGAACGTGCTCCCCGGCATGCGCTTCGAACGGGAAGTGACGCAGTATCAGGCCTACGCGATCACGACCAATGGCAGCAACGGCAACGGACTTCAGGGTATGCCTATATCCGTGACAGCCAACCGGAGGAACGACCTCTGGTTCCCCTCGGTCAACCTCAAGTACAAAGTCACCGATGCCATCCAGGTTATGGGCGCTGCCTACAAGAGCGAGGCGAAACCGAACTTCCTGGAGATCTCGCCCCTCGTGATCTATTACAACCCCACGGCATCCAATTCGTTCCAGTCACAAAATCCATTCCTGAGACCGGCCACTGCGATCAACTACGATCTGAGCGTGTCGGTTTTCAACAACGAGATCGGCCTGTTCACGATAGGGGGGTTCTACAAGGAGATCTCGGGACTCCTTGTCTCCCTGCAGAACTACCAGCCGTTCCAGACCCCCACATGGAGGTACTTCCCGGCGGATCTCCCGGGCAGATTGCCTCCGTTTGCGTATTACGACACGACATGGTTCCGCCAGAATCCGGTTGCAGCCACGACGATCCCGATAAACAATCCTGAGAAGGCGTACATCCGCGGGATCGAATTCTCNNTTTCTGGTACCTGCCGGGATTTCTAACCGGGCTGGTGCTCGACCTGAACCTGTCATTCATCGGATCCAATACCCAGTATCCGTACTTCAACACGGTAACGGTCGGCTACTCGGGTACTCGCGTCAAGATACCGATCACTGAGCTGCAATATGCGACGAGGAGCGGCGCTGTGGTGGACCAGCCGAAGTCGATAGCCAATGCCATCGTCGGATGGGACTTCAAGGGGTTCAGCACCCGTGTCTCATTCAGATACCAGGAGACAACGCTGAGAAGTCTGGATGAGAAGTTCTCGCTGAGCGACTCGTACTATGACAACTTCCTGCTGGTCGATGTCTCCGCCAAGCAGCAGATCCTGGACAACCTGGCGATCTTTGCGAACTTCACGAACCTCACATCGCACATCGACGACTACTACATCAACGGGGTTAAGGGACACCTGCCGACAAGTTCCCAGACCTACGGCTTGAGGGGACAGTTTGGTGTGACGTACAACTATTAGGACTGTCTCCATTCTCGCGCGCGCGTCCGCGACGTACACGTACGCTTCACCATAGCTACGTACAGCAGTGACAATTCGGCGTTGCTCAAACAGGCCTTTCGTCCACTTGATGGGAGGCCTGTTTCTGTTATCCGTTGCCGGTTTTGTCTGTGATTGTGGCGCCCGGGGGAAAGACGTCAAATGGTCGGTATTGGCCGCAGACAGTTTTATTGCAAAGTTTCCTGATCCGGACAGTATTCATTGGGTCGGCCAGACCAACCACTTCAGCTGGCAGGCCGGGTATGCGATGTTTGCCATGGAAAAGATGTGGCGTGCGACCGGCGACGTACGGTATTATAACTACATACGGCGATACGTGGATCAACAGGTGGATGAGAAGGGGAACATCCCGGGCTTTTCACCCGACGCGTTGGACAATTTCCTTCCCGGGTATGCGATTATCTTCCTGTACGAACAGACTCATCGCGAGAAGTACAGGATCGCGGCGGAAAAAGTCCGCGATGGCTTTTTGAAGTACCCCCGCAATGCTGACGGAGGATTCTGGCATGGTGACTGGGCGAGGCATCAAATGTGGGTCGATGGCGTTTTCATGGGACAGATGTTCCTTGCCCGTTATGGGAAGGCGATCGGCGACAGCGCGTATGCCTTCGACGAGGTGACGAAACAGATGAAAGTGGTTCTTTCTCATTGTCTCACGCCCGATGGTCTGTTATTGCATGGGTGGGATGAGAGTAGAAGAGCAAGCTGGGCGGACAAGAAAACCGGTCTGGCTTCCGAAGTTTGGAGTGAAGGACTCGGGTGGTTTGCTGTCTTAATCGCCGATGTCTTTGAATATTTACCCCGGAATCATCCTGAGTACAAATTCCTTCTATCAACTCTTCGCACATTGTGCACCGGTCTCAAGAATGTTCAGGATGAAAGAACCGGAATGTGGTGCCAGGTGGTTGATAAGCCCGGTGTGCCCGATAACTGGAACGAGACTTCCGGAACAGGCATGTTTCTTTATCTAATAAAAAAATCGATTGAAAAAGGATATATCAATAAAGAAGAATTCGATCCTGTTATAAAAAAGGCCTATGATGGCATTATTAAAAAAGCGAAAATAAACTCAAAAGGATTGATCGATATTTATGATTGCAGCAGTATCGGCATCATGGATGATTACAATATGTATATAAACCAGCGCAAGGAAATAAATACATTTGCTGGAGTAACATCCTTTATTCTTGGCACGCTGAGTATGGAAGGATTGTATAAATAATAACGGTGTATACAAACTAATATCTTGATTGGACTTTTACTATGAAACAGTTCGCCATAATTATGTTTTTTTGGATGTCTTTTGCCGCATGCGGTTACGCTCAATCGAAAAATTCCACAGAATCATTGCCGGGCAATGGATTGAACCAGCACTCATTTTTATATGCCGGAGAGTGGGACATGCGTCATCCGGAAGCACAGTCTATGTTCGTTGTGCGTGACGGAAAAGTCGTTTGGAAATATTCGATTCCCATGCGTACATTATCTGGAGCTATTCAGGAATTTGACGATGCGACGATGCTCGCCAACGGCAATATTGTCTTCGCATGTATGTCGGGAGCAGGAGTCATCAGTCCCGATAAAAATTTGATTTGGGAATTCAAATGTCCGGAAGGCACGGAAACACATTCATGCCAGCCTATCGGGAAGGACAGCGTTTTAATGGTACTCAACGGCAATCCGGCTAAAGTGATGATCATCAATACGGCTGAAAATAAAATCCTGAAAGAAATTATAATCCCGACGACAACAACCAGTACTCACGTGCAGTTTCGACATGTACGAATCACTCCCAAAGGCACGATTATCGTTCCGCTGATGGCGGAAAATAAAGTGGTAGAATTCACTTTGGACGGAAAAGAAATCTGGTCCGTTTCTTCCAAATGGCCATGGGCGGCAATTCGGCTGCGCAACGGGAATACGCTCATTTCAGGAGACGGAAACGGCTATTCGCGTGAAGTTAATCCGGCAGGAGAAACGGTTTGGGAGCTTACGCAGGCCGACGTACCATTTAAACTCTATAATAGTCAAACAGCCAACAGACTTGCCAACGGAAATACCGTAATAAGCAATTGGTGTGCAGGCAATAACAAAATAGAAGAATGGGCAGGTACGGTTCAGGTGTTCGAAGTAACTCCTGATAAAAAAGTCGTTTGGGCGTTGTCGTCGTGGAACAATCCCGATTTGGGGCCGGATACTTATATCCAGCTTCTCGATGAACCCGGAAATCCGGAGAACGGTGAATTGCAGCGGTAAAACAGATTTCAAGCGTTGTTTGGCGGAACGTCATTCAATTTTATATCTGAAGGAAGTATGCATAAGAATATGGAAGCTATGAAGAACAGATTGATCAAAATTCAAAAGTCTTTAAGAAAATTGGACTTGATAAACCGCGGTTTGCTGTATAAGCGATTATCTCTATTCATTGGATTGATCGCGGCCGTTTGGTTTCTGATCAGAGTAGTCCCCAAACCGTCGAGAGCAGCTTATCCATGCCAAAGGGCGGCTTTTCCCGTCGCTTCCGGGTTCGCATTATGGATCTTGAGCCTGTTCACAATAAAACCATTTTTTAAAAAAATTCAGAGGACTTTTCCGGGCAGACGTCTTCCGGGTTCTCTGGTGTCTATGCTGGTGGCGGCATGTTTCATTATTTGGACGATTCTATCGATGAGTACGGCAATCAATGCCGATTCAAAAAAAACGGATACTGGTTACGATTTTATTCCTGCAAAATCCAACGATCCTAAGGGAATTGCAAAAGGAATTTTTCCGGGCAGGGTTGTTTGGGCTCACGATCCGAAAGCAACAAAATGGAAAGGGAATTGGAAATCGAATGCCGATCAATACTGGCTCGATGAAAATACCGATCAGCAAAGGGTCGATGCAATGCTGGCGGCTGCTTTGACCGGGTTGACCGGGAAAAGCAATGAAGAGAGCGCATGGGAAGCCATTTTTAAATATTACAATATCAACAAACGCGGACTTGAAGACAGAGGTTATAAAGAAGGCGAAGCAATTGCCTTGAAGATTAATCTTAACAACTGCGATGTTCCCAACAAAACAATAAATTACAGCGATGCTTCTCCGCAATTAGTATTGGCGATGGTCCGGCAGCTGGTATCGAAGGCGCACGTCACGCCCAAAGATATTATTATTTATGATGTCCGGCGTTTTATTCCCTCCTATCTTCTTCTTAAAGTGTGGAATGAATTTAAAGACGTGCGTTTTGTTCAAGTAGATGTTCCCCAGGAAGCTCAAGCTAAAAACCCCGCCTATGGCGGCTATCATGGTCTGGAAGCGGCTCAATGGGTAGAAGGGGTCAGTTATTCTAACGGGAAATACGACAAAGCCCGGTTCATAGCCAAACAAATTTATGACGCCGCGTACATCATCAATATGGCTTTGCTCAAAGCACATTCGTATCCTTACAATACGATGGAAGACGGCGACGAGGGTCAAACCGGAATATCGATGTGCGGGAAAAATCATTTTGGATCCATTGAAGGCACATGGGAATTGCACGGGGCCATTAACACAAATCAGGACGCTGTAAAAAACGCTTATTCACCGATGGTGGATCTTGCTGCCTCTCCCAATCTTGGCGCTAAAACTATTCTCTTTGTTCTGGATGGACTTTACAGCGGCAGGAAATGGAGGACATACCCGGTTCATTTTCCGAATCCTCCATTTAATAATGCGGCAGAGCCTTATGAAAATTCAAGCTGGCCTGCCAGCGTTTTCGCATCCATGGATGGCGTTGCGCTCGACTGTGTCGGACTGGACATTTACCATTCACAAATAAAAAATAACATCGATAGTGCCGGCCATTCCCGAATTCTTCTGCGAAATAATGCCGATGATTATTTAATGGAAATGGCGCTTGCCGGCAATCCTCCGTCGGGAACCAAGTATATGCAAAACGGAAAACCGGTAAGCAGTTTGGGTGTCTACGAGCACTGGGACAGCGATACGACCAGAAGATATTCCCGGAACTTAAATCCTTCGAAAGGAAAAGGAATAGAACTTATATATCTGCCGCTGTAAATCGATAAAAAATGAACGTACATATATCAAGCAAAATCTGATATCTGTGCACAAACAGAAATTTGAATTTTTCTATGATTGCTAAAAAAGTAAATATATATCTGATAGTCTGTATCGGTTTAATTTTTAACAGCCGCAGCAATTTTAATACTGCATGCGCCCAAAGTGCAATGACTAATTTGCCGGGACGGCGCTGTGTCAGCCTCAACGGGCAATGGCAGGTTATTATCGATCCAATGGGAATAGGTACCTGGCGGCAGGTATGGATGGAAAAGAAACCGGAGAAAAAAACCGATTTTATCGAGTACTCGTTTGAAGGCGGGCCGCTGCTTAAAGTGCCTGGAGATTTTAATACTCAAAAGCCCGAGCTTACGTACTATGAAGGAACCGTGTGGTACAATAAAACATTTCAATGCCGGGTTCCAAAAAACAAGAGACTGTTTCTCCATTTTGGCGCAGTGAACTATATTGCGGACGTGTACGTCAACAGCCGCCGTATAGGCAGCCATGAAGGCGGATTTACTCCTTTCCAGTTTGAAATTACCGATGCAGTGAAAGAAGGAGAAAACATAATTGTCGTCATGGTCAATAACCAGCGGCTCAAGGATGGAATTCCGGGATTGGGTTATGACTGGTTTAACTACGGAGGAATTACACGGGATGTAAATTTAATTGAGACTGCCGATTCATTTATTGAAGATTACTTTATCCAGCTCAAAAAACATTCGCTGAATGAGGTCGCGGGCTGGGTTAAAATGAACGGCGCTCAACTGTCGCAAAACATCAGCGTCAAGGTGCCTGAGTTAGGCGTCGATTATAAAACAAAGTCAAATAACGATGGATTGGCAGAGATTCATTTTACTTCACAGTTTAAACTTTGGTCGCCCGATAACCCCAAACTCTATAAAGTTATTCTTCAGAGTGAAACCGATACCATTGTTGAGAACATCGGTTTCAGAAGTATTGAAACAAAAGGGGCGAAAATACTTTTCAATGGCCAACCGCTGTTCTTAAAAGGAATTAACATCCATGAAGAAAATCCGCTCAGGGCAGCGAGGGCTTTTTCTGAATCCGATGCTTTGGAATTATTGACTTGGGCAAAAGAATTGGGATGCAACTTTGTACGTTTGGTCCATTATCCGCACAGCGAGTACATGGTCAGACTGGCCGAAAAAATGGGGATCATGGTATGGGACGAAATACCGGTGTATCAGCATATTGAGTTCTCCGCTCCGGGTGTAACGGAAAAAATCGCTCTCATGATGAGAGAAATGATTCGAAGGGACAGGAACCGCTGCGGAGTTGTCATTTGGAGCCTCTCGAATGAGACCTATGATTCAACGCCCAACCGCACCGCCGCTCTCATTGACCTTTCCCGCCAATGCAGGCTTTTGGATTCGACACGGCTTATTACTTCCCCGATTTGTTCCCAGGGATATGAATACAATACATTGAATGTCTGGGACCCGCTTTATTCCTCTTTCGATNNAAGCCCGTCGTAATATCCGAATTTGGCGGTGAAGCTCTGTATGGCAGTAATTCCGGACCAAAAGATGAAGCCGATTCCTGGAGCGAAGAATATCAGGAACAGATCTATAAAGACCAAATAGAAATGTTCCGTACGGTGCCGAACTTGAGCGGTGTCTGTCCATGGCTTCTGGCTGATTACCGGTCGCCCGGAAGATTGCATCCCGTCTACCAAAAAGGATGGAACCGGAAAGGATTGCTTTCCGATCGCGGTGATAAAAAGAAAGCATGGCACATCCTTAAAGCTTATTACGACAGTGTGACGAACATTTATTGAAACAGTCGGGAAACAGCTGAATCCGAGTTGGATTATTATTTACCTTAAAGGACTAACTCCATAGCCTGTCGTGCGAACGTTTATCGTTCCATTCAGGTGTCGGTTCAAAGTAACCGTTGGCATTCGGGCTCAGGTGCTTCTTCACCACTTCATCATTCAGCTCAATTCCCAGTCCTGGTGCATCGAGTGGTACGTTAGCAAATCCTTTTGTAATTAATTGTCTGCTGTCGGTCGTTTTAACTAAATCTTCCCACCAGGGAACATCAATGTTATGGTGCTCGCATGCCAGGAAGTTTTGTGTTGCTGCCGCACAATGCACATCAGCCATAAATGAAACCGGTGTACCTGCCTGGTGAATCGCCATCGCAACCCCAAGGTCTTCCGCATAATCGCCGATCTTTTTAGTCTCTAAAATGCCACCTGCAGTAGCCAGGTCGGGATGGACTATATCAACGGCATGAATGTCGATCAGTGGCTTAAAGTTTTTAAGTAAATAAATATCCTCCCCGGTAAGAACAGGCGTTTCAAGTGCATCAGACAGAGTCTTCCATTGGTCGGTTAATTCCCACGAAATAATATCTTC
>PMJR01000088.1 GCA_003158475.1 Ignavibacteriota bacterium
ACGGTGCGTCTGAATATGTCCTCTCCTTCGGGGATTGAACCGGAATCCGGCGGAAGTGACTCCTGGGTGGGGGGCGGCTCCTGATCGGGAGAGGGGGGCGGGGCAGGGGGATTGTCGAGCATGAATCTGACTGCAGCACCGAGCCGCGAGATGTTCTTTTTGGAAACGTAGTCCCCGGCACCCGCCTTCAGCGCTTCCACCGCCAACTCCTCCGACCCCGCCCCCGAGACGATAAGCCACTGGACGTCCGGGTTTTCAAGCTTGTGCTGACGCATGAGGGCCATCACGTCGCAGCGGGGCATCGAGGTGTCAGCGATGACGATGTCCGGCATGAATTCGTCCATGATCCGGTCGAACATGTCCTTTGTGCCGACGCGGCGCGAGTTCAGGGGAAGATCCGACTTCCGGAGCTGCATGACGATCACTTCTGCGTCCGTCGGGTCAGGCTCCAGGATGAGGATTTTTTTCTCTTCAGACATTTGAGAACCCCGTGTACAGGTGTGACGAGTGAATCAACGCCCTTCCCTCCCCTCGAGCACGCCTCCTCCCCGCTTGTCCGACCTCAGGAGCGCGAAGGCGAACAGAAGCCCGAAGAGCCCCAACGAGGAGAACATCACCATGCTCGCGGTGTAGTTCTCCGTTGTGTCCCGCAGAAACCCGTTCAACACGGGGAATATCGCCAATCCCACGTTCTGGATCATCGTCGTCAATCCGAATGCGGTTCCCACCCTGTTCTTTTCCACGAGAAGGGGGATCGAAGGCCACATTGCGGCCGGAACAAGGACGAACGATGCACCGAGCATGATCATGGGGAACACCGGAGAAACCATCGTGAAGGCCATGATCAGGAACGCCGGCACCATCAGCAGGGAGCCGAGGACCATCATCGATGCCCGGCGGCCGAATTTGTCTACCATCTGGCCGAACACGGGGGCGAAAATCATCGAGGCGAATATGATGATCGTCGTGGTCCCGCCGGCGGTCGTGAACATGTGGAAAATGTTGTAAAAAACCTGGGAGAAGAACCCGCCTTCGGAACCGGCGGTCATCGGCAGGCCCCACTTCGTGTTGAAGAAATCCGTCGAGAGGGCCGTGAAGGGGAATATCGCCGAGTAGAACGTCACGCACAACAAGGTCACGAACCAGTAGGACGAGGTGAACTTCTTGATGTCCCCTATGACGATCTTGTCACCCCCCCCTTCCTCCTTCAACGCCAGCGTCTTCTCCCCCCGGCTGTCCAGAAGATTGTAGATGAGGTTCGCCACGAGGGAAGCGACGCAGAAAAGGACGGCAGCCCAGAGGGCGTACCTGTAGTCCTTGAAATAGTCGGCGATCAGCGCCTCGGTGTTGAAGCTGAAGAGCGTCCCCAGACGGCTGAGTGTCAGGCCGATCCCGAACGACAGGGCGAGTTCCTTCCCCTTGAACCACCTGGCAAATATCGCGCTTTGCGCCACGACGAGCGACTCCGAACCCCATCCGAATACGAACCGGCCGAGATACAGTATCCACAGATTCGGGGCGATCGCGACGATCAGAGCCCCCGCCGTGACAAGACCGGAAAAAAGGAGGCTTGCGCGCCGCGTGCCGATCCTGTCGATCAGCAGTCCTCCGATGAACACCGAGAGAATCGCGGCGACGCTGTACACGGTGTACATCTGGCCGATTGCTTCGCGGCCGATGCCGAGTGCGCTCACCAGCGTCGGAGCGATCGCGCCGACGCTGTCATAGGCGAAATAGCTGCCGAACGTCAGCAGGGCGACGAAGAACAGAACCGTGAATCTGTACGAACGATGACGGGGGTCCAGACGCCCAGCGGTGCCGTCCCCGTCCGGCATGGGATCAGGCATCGCCTCCCGCCTTTCGGTGGTTCGTGAATGACCGGACGTTACTGCGCATTCTTCAGAATCTCCAGAAGAAACTTCCAGTACCTGTCGACGGTGTCGACGTAGATTTTCTCGTCAGGTGAATGGACGGCGTCGAGTGTCGGGCCGAACGACACCATGTCCATTCCGGGGAATTTCTCTCCGATGATACCGCACTCCAGTCCCGCGTGGATCGCCTTCACCTCGGGGTCCTTTCCGAAGAGCTGCCGGTATGTCGACCGGGCGAGTTTCAGAACCTCGGAATTCATATTGGGCTTCCATCCCGGATAGCCGTCCGTCCCCTTCACCGCCGCGCCCCCGAGATCAAAGACCGACGCGACGGACTGGCAGATCTCGTCGATCTCGGACGCCACGGAGCTCCTCTGGCTGGTCGCAACAACCACCGATTTCTTCTCCGTCCTCACCACGGCGACATTCGTGGAAGTCTCGACAAGCCCCGGGATATCCGCGCTCATTTTTGTGACGCCGTGGGGGAGGGCGGCAAGGGTGCTGCAGAGTCTCTTCTGGAGCGGCTTCGCGAGGACCTTTCCCTTCTTCTTCGTGGGCCCGAGCGTTATCGTGAGATCGGGCTCGACGGACCCCAGTTCCGCGCTGATGACCAGGTTGCACTGTGCGACCACCGCCACTGCTTCCTCCCATCTCTTCCCGGGGAGAAACAGAAGGGCTTCCGCCTCGCGGGGGATGGCGTTGTGCTTGTTCCCACCGTCGACGGAGGCGAGACGCGCGCCCAGAGGGGCAAGCTGGAGGATGACTCGGTTGATGATCTTTACGGCGTTTCCGCGCCCCTTGTCGATCTCGAGTCCCGAGTGCCCACCCTTGAGGCCGGTGACTTTCAGCACCGCCCCTGTCGTCCTCGCCGGCGCGGATTCAAACGAGGCCTTCCATGTCCCGATGGTATCACGCCCGCCCGAACACCCCACGTAAATGTGCCCTTCCTCCTCGGAATCGAGATTCATGAGGGTCCTGCTCTCCAGCATGCCCGGCGCCAGGTTGCTTGCGCCCGTCAACCCGGTCTCCTCATCGACTGTGAACAGGAATTCCAGGGGACCGTGGACGAGCGAGCGGTCCTCCATGATCGCGAGGTTCGTCGCCACGCCGATGCCGTTGTCCGCACCGAGCGTCGTCCCGTTGGCCATCAGCACGTTCCCTTTCCGCACCAGCTCGATGGGGTCTCTTGCAAAGTTGTGGGCCTTGTCTTTGTTCTTTTCGCAGACCATGTCGAGATGACCCTGGAGCGCGATGCTCCTGACCCGTTCCTTCCCTGCACTCGCAGGCTTCCGGACGACCACGTTGCCGAACTTGTCCGTGTTCGCCTTCAGGCCGAGTCGCTGTGCCGTCTCCAGCACATATTTCGTCATCGCTTCCTCATGCTTGGAGCAGCGGGGGATTCTCGCTATATCCGCGAAGTACTTCCACACGATAACGGGTTGCAGCCCTTCGATCGCTTGAGACATTGTTCTATGCTCCTTTCGGTATGAAGTGCCGGGGCCGAGGATACCGGAGACAACGGACCGGCGTGAAGAAACTTACATGATCGCCGTCGGCGGCGCAGGTTCATCGGCCCTCCCGGCCTTCGAGAGCGGGACATAGATCAGGTACAGGGCGAGAACTACGAACACAGGGATCGCGAGCCAGGGGGCGATCGCCTCGAATCCGGGGACGATCCAGAATTTTGCCGGGCCTCCGACGCGGTCGCGGATGAAGACCACGGTGGCGATAAAGAGCCCGATAAGCGCCTCGCCCGCGATGAGTCCGGACGCCGAAAGAACGCCCGCATTCTCCACGCGCGCCTTCTGCGCGTCGTTGAGACCGCGCTTCTCGGCACGCTTGTTCACCATGCCCCGTATCAACCCGCCGACGAATATCGCGAACGTCGTCTCCAGGGGGAGGTACATGCCGACGGAGAAGAGCATGGGGCTCTTCACTCTCACCAGGATGAGCGATATCCCCAGCGCGATCCCGACGACGACAAGGGGCCACGCCATTTCGCCCCCTACGATCCCCTGGGAAAGGGCCGCCATGAGCCCCGCCTGCGGAGCGGAGAGGCCCGGACCCCCGAACCCGCCGTTCGCCGGGTGGGCTGCAAGGTCGGCGTTATGAAGAACGTAGAGGGGGAAAAACATGACGAGCCCCGCGACGATGACACCCAGGATATCGCCGATCTGCATCTTCGAGGGAGTCCCTCCCAGTATGTGTCCCACCTTCAGATCCTGGAGCATCTCCCCGGCGACCGCGGAGGAGACGCACACCACCGCGGCGACACCGAGGACAGCCGCCACCCCCTGGATCCCCTTGACGCCGATGATGACCATTGTCAGCGCGGCGATGACCGTGGCGGCGAGCGTGAGGCCGGAGATCGGGTTGTTCGACGACCCGATCAGCCCCACAAGGTTCCCCGAGACGGCGGCAAAGAAGAAGCCGGTGATGAGCATGACGATCGCGGCGAGTATCGCCCCGACGAACATCTGCGTGAAATAGAAATAGAGGCCTATCATCAGCACGAACACCATGATCACGCCGAGTATCACGAGCTTGAAGGGAAGGTCTCTCTCCGTCCTCTCCGTCGCCGCGGCCTGTCCGGCGGATTTCCGGACGTCGGCGACCCCCCGC
The DNA here is from genome assembly GCA_003158475.1 of Ignavibacteriota bacterium. GTDB lineage: Bacteria > Bacteroidota > Ignavibacteria > UBA10030 > UBA6906 > Fen-1273. The sequence goes on from PMJR01000088.1 coordinate 4,494, forward strand.
TTGATCCCCAGGATCAGGTTCTTCCGCATTTTCCAGAGCGTGAAGCAGGCGCCGACGAGCATCCCCCCCACGGCGATGGGCCTGACGATGTACCGGTAGAGGTGGCCCGTCACCGCGGCCCATGCCGCCATCGAGTCGCCGTTGTTCATCGCCGTATACCTGTCAATCAGCTGCGGCCCCAGGAAGAACACGAGGAGCGGAACGAAGAGTCCCCACGCCAGGAGCCCGCCCGCGAAGTTCAGTGCGCCGAGCTCGGGGCCGATGATATAGCCGACCCCGATATACGCCGGCGTTGCGGCGGGAGCGGAGATCGTCGTGATCCCCCCTCCGGCGACTTTCTCGGCATCCCCCTTGAGACCGAGCCTGACGAACGATTCCTTCAGCTTTCCGACGCCGACCTGGAAATTGAGGTCCGTGGCCTGGAGGACACCGAGACCGTCCAGCAGCTTGATGAATGCGCCGACTCCCATCGCTTTGAAGAGCTGGATTGCCGCGTCGGCGCCCCGCTGTCCCGCTTTATGGATCTCGGATGCGGCCACCGACTCCGGGAACGGAAGCCCCTCGTCTTCCACCATCACGCGCCTGAGGATCGTCACAAACAGGATCCCCAGGACCCCCCCCAGGATCATCAACGCCGCCGCCGTCAGGTACTCCGGGAGCATCGTATCGGGAGTGAAATTCCATATGCGCAGGATCACGAAGGCGGGGATCGTGAAGACCGCTCCGGCGGCGACGGACTCGCCGATCGAGCCGACCGTTCGCGCGAAGTTCTCCTCCAGGAGCGTCCCCTTCATCAGGCGCAGGACCGCCATGCCGATGACCGCCGCCGGGTATGTCGCGGCGATCGTCATGCCGGCCTTCAGGCCGAGATAGGCGTTCGCGGCCCCGAGGATGACGCACATGAAGAGCCCGATGACGAGCGCGCGGAGCGTGAATTCCTTCATGTTCGAAGAGGCCGCCACCATCGGCGTGTGTTTAGACTCAGCCATTGTCACTCCTTCGTTAAGGTGAAGATGACCTGGACTACGAGTTGCGCACGAACAGCGCTTTGAACACGTACCCCGCGACTTCGGGATTCTCCTTGAACCGCCGCGTGGAGTAACCGTACCAGTGCTCTCCAAACGGGACATAGAGACGAACCCTGTGGCCGTCGCGCACGAGCCGCTTCCTGAGCTCGGGGCGCACCCCCAGGAGCATCTGGAATTCAAACCGGTCCTTCCTGAGCCCCATTGTCCGGATGAAGCCGCAGGCCGCATCGACGAGGACCGTGTCGTGCGTTGCGATCCCCACATAGGCATTCCGCTTCAGGATCAATTCGAGGAGCCGGATGAAATTCTGCTGTACCTCCTCGCGTGTCTGGAACGCGATTTCCTTCTTTTCCTTATAAATCCCTTTGCAGAGGCGGAAGTTCGGCCTGTCCTCCAGGAGCCCGAGGACGTCGTCCTCGGACCGCCTCATGTAGGCCTGGAGCACGATACCCGTGCTCGGAAAATCCCTGTGGAGCGTGCGGAAAATGGCGATCGTGTCCGTCGTGCACGTCGAATCCTCCATGTCGAACCGGACGAAGATGTTATGGCCGGCAGCGACCCGGAGGATCTCCCGGACGTTCTCCGTGCAGAAGTTTTTGTCGAGTTTCAGGCCGAGAGAGGTGAGCTTGATGGAGAGATTCGAGTCAAGTTTTTCGCGGGCGATAGTGTGGAGAACCTGGTTCGACTGTTCCCGGGAGGCGACCGCCTCATCACGACTTGTAATGTCTTCCCCCAGCACATCCAGCGTCGCGCAGACACCCTCCGCGTTGAGGGCGCGGACCGTGTTGACCGCATCCTGAACAGTTTCTCCGGCGATGTAACGGCCGGCGAAATAGCGCACAACAGGCTTCGGGACTGCGGGGATCGCTGCAACAACGAGTCGGTTCAAGAGGCGCATTCGATGTCCCAGTTAGGTGATACGCGCACCACCCCCCGCCGTCCATTTCCCGCCGTCAGGATTCCGGGGTTCACAGACGAAGAGAAGAAATGCCGGACAGAGCAGCCATGAAGTTGTTTCAAAAGGAGAGAACGCGCAGCGAGCGGTTTCGGATTGCGGCAAAAATATACCCATCACCCCCCTGAAAAGCAAGGCACACCCCGGACACACCCTCACCGGAAGAGGAGATTCACAACCCACACGGCCGCGAGCATCCCTGCGACATCGGCAATGAGGCCGACGGGAACCGCGTGGCGTGTCTCCTTGATCCCCACGGACCCGAAATAGACCGCAAGGACATAGAACGTGGTCTCAGAACTCCCGTACATTGTCGACGCCATGATGCCGATCAGCGAATCAGGTCCGTGGACTTTCATGAGTTCCGTCATCACTCCGAGCGAACCGCTCCCTGAGAGGGGGCGCATGAGCACCATCGAAAGGGTTTCGGGAGGCATGCCGATCAGCGCCGTCACGGGGGCAAGGAGCCGCGTGAGGAGCTCCAGGGCGCCGCTCGCACGGAAGATGCCTATCGCGACAAGCATCGCCACCAGGTACGGAATGATCCGCACGGCGGTTGTGAACCCTTCTTTCGCCCCCTCCACAAACACCTCGTACACCTTCACCTTCTTCAGGATCCCCCACCCGAGGAACACGACGAACATCGCGGGGATGGCGGCGACGGCGAGCGTGTTGATGAGAGCACGGAAGAACTCAGCCATTGCCCGCCTCCATCCCCCTGCGGTACCGGGGGAGCCGCTGCAGAATCCGGGACGCCGCAATGCCGGCGATTGTCGCGCACCCGGACCCGATGATTGATGTCCCGATGATGATCCCCGGATTCGCCGATCCCGCCGCCGCACGGACCGCGATCGCAGTTGCAGGGATGAGCACCAACCCTCCCGTGTTGATCGCCAGGAACGTGACCATGGCGTTCGTTGCCGTGCCGAGTCTGGGATTCAGCCTGTTGAGTTCCTCCATGGCCTTGAGGCCCATCGGGGTCGCCGCATTGTTCAACCCGAGCATATTGGCGGCAATGTTCATGATCATCGCTGCGAGGGCAGGGTGGTCCGGGGGAACATCGGGGAACAACCTGTGCGTGAAGGGAGCAAGGAGGCGTGTGATGATCTTCAACAGCCCCGCCTCCTCGGCGACCTTCATGATGCCGAGCCAGAGCGCCATCACACCGATGAGGCCGATCGAGATTTGTACGGCGGTGGCGGCGTAGTCGAGCGCGGCCGCGGTGACCGCTTTGAGCTTCACGAACCTCACAGGCTCCATCACCATCCGGACCGAGGCCGTATCCCCGTCCCCGCCAAGCTTCATCGAGACGACCGAGCCGGTGAGCCGGTCCTTCTCAGCTGCGTGGCGGCCCATCTCCTTCCACCGGAAGGGGGAGGACTCACCGACCGCGATCACCACCGTCGAGCGACCGGAGCCATCCGCGGAGATGATCGCCCCCTGGCGCACCGCCGAATCAGCAGCTCCCGGGCCGTAATGCGTGTTGAACTCGCCTTCAGAGAGTACGATCGTCCCCTCCCAGGTGGCACGGAGAGGGGAGGGACGCTTTGCGACTTCAAATCTCACATCGAGCGGGACCCCGTTGCGATACCGGTCCCCCACTTCATCGGCGATGTCGCTGCCGGCGGCAACGAGTATGCCGAGAGCGATGAGTGAGATCCAGATGTAGTTCAGCATGGGGTGTCGGGTGTTTGAAATTCAGACAGATCCGGAGTGTTACTCACGCCAGAGATCAGCGAGATCAACGATCACTGCGCCCGCAACGCCACTTTTGGGCGGGACTGCTAGAACCCCAGCCGGAGGGTGAAGCCGGGAAAGGAGTGCCCGGGCCCCGGGGTACCGGGAAGGAGACGGAGTGAAAGGTCCGTCCCGACATCGAAATCAAACAGGCTCGCATCGACGTAGGCATCCGCGACATTCAGGATGTAGAGGATGACGAAATACCATGCAAAGGTATCACGCTGTTGCTTGTAGAAATCCCTCTCTCTCAGGTAGGTGTCGGTGTAGAACGCATCCGGGGAATCCGGGAGAAGGCTCGCGGCGTACTTCTGGCGGTAGTCCTCTGTCCTGCGGTTCTGATCGAGCCACGTCGAAGCAAAGTACAAGCCGAGTCCGAGGACGACAGGGACTTTCCAGTACGACTGATTGTAGAACTGACCGGCTCCCGGAATGACCGCGGAAAAGAGCATGGCGAGACCCGGCGATTTCCTGGGGTGCCCCACGTAACGGAGTGTGTCGACACCCCGGGCGGTTGAGTCCTTGCCCTGCAGGACGCGAACGGAATCGGGGTGCGAAGCTTCGGCGGAGGGGGTCTGCCCCCGCAGGGGGTGGGCGTTGAAGAGAATCATGACCGCCAACAGGTGCCGGTGGACCGGTTTCATCGTATCCTGTCAGCGAGACCGCGTGATCCCAATCGCATCTATCTCGAGGCGGACATCCCGGGGGAGCCGGGCCACCTCGACCGTGGATCGTGCGGGAGGGGACACACGAAAGTACTCACCGAAGACTTCATTCATTCCCGCGAAGTCCCCCATGTCCTTCAGGTACACGGTTGTCCTGACGACCGATGCGAGATCCGACCCCCCCGTTTCCAGTATCGCCTTGAGGTTTTCCATCACCTGACGGGTCTGGACCCTGATGTCGCCGCCGACAAGCTCCCCGGTGGCAGGGTTGATGGGGATCTGCCCCGCCGTGAACACGAATCCCTGTGGTGTGACGGTCCCCTGGCTGTACGGTCCTATCGCCCCGGGGGCGTTCGGGGTGGAAATGATGGTTTTTTCCATTGATCATCCCGGACTGTTGTAGCGAGACTATTCTGGCGACGCTCTTGTGGCAAGGCAGTGAAGACAGTCATCGCGTCCTGTCGTCGATCTCCGAAAAGATCTCCAGTATCCGCTCCAGGTCATCGGCAGAATAGTATTCGATAACGATCTCCCCTTTCCCATCCTGCAGCATTCTCACCTGGACCCGTGTCCCCAGAAACTGGCGGAGACGCTCCTCGATGCTCGAAAGAGAGCTGGAGACCGCCCCGGAGCCGTGGAGGCCCGCACGGCGGGCTCCCTTCTTCGTATTTTTTTCGCGCGTCAGGCGTTCCACGTCGCGGACCGAGAGTCCTCTCCCGACCGTCCTCCTGAATATCTCCATCTGCCGGTCCGGATCGTCGATGGCGACGAGCGCCCTGGCATGGCCGCTGCTGATCTCCCCTTTTCGCACGGCATTCTGGATCGATTCAGGGAGCTTCAGGAGACGCAGGAAATTCGTGATCGTCGTCCTGTCCTTCCCGATTTTCTGCGACACTTCTTCCTGGGTGTACCGGCATTCGTCGATCAGCCGCTTGTAGGAGATGGCGATCTCGATCGGGTTGAGGTGTTCCCGCTGGAGGTTTTCGATGAGCGCCAGCTCGAGCATCTCTTCGTTTGAGCGGACCCTGATGATGTATGCGGGGATCTGCTTGAGTCCCGCTTCGCGTGCGGCACGCACACGCCGCTCGCCCGAAATCAACTGGTACTCGTCGCCGAGCCGGCGGACGGTCACCGGTTGGATGATCCCTTTCTCCTGGATCGACCGCTTGAGCTCGTCGAGAGCGACGGGCTCAAACTCGGCCCTGGGCTGGTACGGGTTCCGTTGAATGCGGTCGAGCGCGATCGAGGCGATGATGTCATTGCTGACGCCGTCGTCCTGCCCCCCCACCGGGAGCGGAGGGATTGCCGCCTGGCGGGGTATGAGTGAGGCGAGGCCTCTGCCGAGGACGGGCTTCATTCGGGCCATGGTGTCCCGTTCATAGTGTGATGATCTGGTGGTTGTTCTTCACCAGCACTTCCTGCGCAAGATCCATGTAGTTGCGGGCACCCGTCGAAACGGCGTCATAGAGGATGATCGGTTTCCCGAAACTGGGCGCCTCGCTCAACCGGACGTTGCGCGTGACAACAGATTTGAACACCTTTTCCCCGAAATACTTCTTCACCTCCTCCACGATCTGGTTCGAAAGTCGTAGTCGACCGTCAAACATCGTGAGGAGCACCCCCTCGATGTCAAGGGATTCGTTGAGCTGTTTCTTCACCATGCTGATGGTGTTCAGGAGCTGGCCGAGTCCCTCGAGTGCGTAATATTCGCACTGCACGGGAATGAGGACAGAGTCGGCCGCCGTGAGGGCGTTGAGTGTCACGAGTCCGAGGGAAGGGGGACAGTCAATGAAGATGAAATCGTAGTCGTTTCTGACGGCGTCGAGCGCTGTTTTCAGGCGGCTCTCCCGATCCTCGAGCTGGACGAGTTCGAGCTCGGCCCCCACGAGATTGATATGGGAAGGCATGACGGAAAGAAACGGCATCTGGCTCTTCTGTATCGCCCCGGCCGCCGAGAGGCCGCCGACCATGACCTCGTATGTGCTTCTCCCCTCGGAGGAAGCTTCCAGTCCGATCCCGCTCGTGGCGTTCGCCTGCGGGTCGGTGTCGACAAGCAGCGTCCTTTTCTCCGCGGCGGCGATGCAGGCCGAGAGGTTGACCGCGGTCGTGGTCTTGCCGACACCCCCCTTTTGGTTCGCTATGGTTATGATCTTGCCCAAAACACACCGTCACGAGTTCGGGAAACGCCGGATCTCCACCGACAGGAGAGGGACGGAGTTCCGCACGGAATACAAAGGCGTGAAACACCGTGAAACATCGGATTGTCTCAAAAGATACCTCTTTTGCAGGTTCCATGCAATCAAATAGTACAGCACGGGATGCCGCGACGCGTGGTGCCCGCTATGCCGGATTCGAGCCGGAGTCGCGGGACTGAGGGGAGGGTTTTTCTTCGGCGTGGTGTTTGACGACATGCGCCTCGGCGACGAACACCACCTCTTCGGCGATGTTTGTCGAGAGATCCGCCACGCGCTCGAGATTCCGGCTTACGCGTATGAGGTCGAGCGCCTGTTCGATGAGAACCGGTTCCGCCCGCATGAGCGCCACAAGCTCTGAGACGATCTTCCTGTTGAGGTCGTCGATCGTGTCGTCGCTGACGAGAACCGACCGCGCCTTCGCCGAGTCCGCGTGGATGAACGCGTCGATCGAGTCGCGGAGCATCGCCTTCGTCACCTGAGCCATCCGCGGGAGGTCCACGAACGGCTTGACCGGTTCCCCTTCCGCATACTTGAGAGCGGACTCGGCGATGTTCACCGCGTGGTCGCCGATCCTTTCCAGGTCGTTGTTGATTTTCAGCGCGGCCAGTATGAAGCGGAGGTCCGTCGCGACAGGCTGTTGCAGGGCAAGAAGGTCCACGATGGCATCGCCGATCTCGATTTCCATCGCGTTGATCCGTTCGTCCTGGGCCATGATCTCCCGCGCGAGGACCGCGTCTCTCTCCAGAAGCGCCCGGATCGCGCGCGCGATCGATTCCTCGGCGAAGCTCCCCATCTTGATGAGGTTGGTTTTGAGTGCTTCGAGTTCTTCGACAAAATGACGCTGCATGGCGGTGGTCAGGAAAGTGACGGGTATAACATACTGAACGAGGGCGGAATGTGCAAGGCGTGAATTTCAGTCACGCCGGAGAGCGTCGTGGCTTTCAGGGTCGGATCCCCTCGCCGGCGTTGTGCTTCACCAGCTTCGCCTCCACGATGAATATGACGTCTTCTGCGATGTTGGTGGCATGGTCGGCAAGCCGTTCCAGGTGGCGCGAGAGGATCAGGATATGGGCGGCGGGCTCAATCCGGTCATGGTGATCCTTCATTTCTGCGACAAGCGAGCGGAAGAGGCCTCCGTCGAGCTTATCGACGACATCGTCGCTCACGAGCACGCGGGAGGCAAGAGATGCGTCGCCGCGTATGAACGAGTCCAGGCTGTCCCGCACCATGATGCGCGCGATATTGGCCATCTCGGAGAGGCGCGTCGAGAGGAGGAACTCCCGGTGGGGGACGAGCGGCTCGACCCGCTCCGCGACATTGACGGCGATATCGCCGATCCTTTCGAGTTGTGAATTGATCGCGAGGGAGGACATCAGGAGCCTGAGATCCACGGCGACAGGTTGTGTCACGGCGAAGAAGTCCATGCACTGCCTGTCGATGAGCGTGTCGAAGGAATCGACTTCCCTGTCCCTTTCCATCACACCGCGCGCACGCGCCATGTCCCCTTCAAAAAGGGCGCGGCAGGCGGACCCGAGCTGCCCGTCCACGAGACTTCCCATCGTCACGAGGTTCGTCTTGAGATCCTCAAGTTCCCGTTCGAAATGACGCTCCATATCAGCCGAACCTGCCGGTGATGTAATCTTCGGTCTGTCTCTTGTCCGGGGTCGTGAATATCCGCTTGGTCTCCCCGATTTCGATCAGCTCGCCCAGGTAGAAGAATGCCGTCTTGTCGCTCACCCGGGCCGCCTGCTNNGAGGCGCTGCTGCTGCCCCCCCGAGATACTCATCCCAGATTTGCTCAGGGAATCCTTGACCTCGTCCCAGAGCGCAGCCTGCCGGAGGCACCGTTCGACGACTTCGGCCAGATGTTTGTGGTTGTGGTGGCCGTTGAACCTGAGTCCCGCTGCAACGTTGTCGAATATCGACATTGTCGGAAAGGGATTGGGTTTTTGAAACACCATCCCCACACGACGGCGGAGGTTCACTTCGTCGATTTGCATGATGTTTTCCCCGTCGAGCGTGATCGTCCCCTTCATCGTCCCCGCCGCCACTTCGTGCATCCGGTTGAGGCAGCGCAGGAATGTCGATTTCCCGCACCCCGAGGGACCGATGATCGCCAGGACACGGTTTGTGGCAACTTCGAGACTCACGCCCCTGAGAGCCTGGGTCTTGCCGAAGAACGCGTCGACATTTCGCGCGACCATTTTTGCCGGCAACGCCGTCTGAACGGCAGAGGACGGCGCACCCGAAGGGACATCCATGACTTTCCTCTCGGAATTTGGTGCCAGATCAATGCTCCGCATAGCGGCTCCGCGTTACGATTCTGAAAATGACGCTGAGTACGAAAATCAGGGCGATGAGCACAAACGCCGCCCCCCACGCTTGCCGGATCCAATCTTCAAAGGGAGCTTTTGAATAATCATAAATAAACACGGTCAGCGAGGCTATCGGCTGGTCGATCGCGGTTGACCAGAACCTGTTCCCCAGCGCCGTGAAGAGGAGCGGCGCCGTCTCCCCCGCAGCGCGTGCGATGGCCAGAAGTATCCCGGTCGTGATACCTTTCAGCGCCGTCGGGAGTATGATCCGGAGCGTCGTCTTCCACCGGGGTATCCCGATCGCCAGACCCGCTTCCCTGTACGATTGAGGGACGAGGCGTATCATCTCCTCTGTCGTCCGGGTGACCGTCGGGATCATAAGGATGGCCAGAGCGACGCCCCCCGCCAGTGCTGAAAAATGCTTCATCGGGAGGACGACGATGACGTAGGCGACGACACCGACAACGATGGACGGTATGCCGCTCAGGACGTCCGCGAGAAAGCGGACCGTCCCTGCGAAAGGGTTATCGCCGTACTCGGCCAGGTAAATTCCCGCCATGATGCCGACCGGCAGCCCGAACAGGGCCCCGAGCCCGATGAGTATGCCGGTCCCCACAATGGCGTTCGCCATGCCGCCCCCCGTTTCGCCGACGGGCTTGGGCATCTGAATGAAGAAGTCGATATTGAGAGCGGAGATCCCCTGGATCAATGTGTACGAGAAGATGAGGATAAGGGGCGCGACGGCAAGAAGGACGCACGCCACGGAGAACAGCACCATGGCGTTGTTCTTCGCCTTGCGCCAGAAGAGGTACAGTTTCTCGCTCGTTGTCATCATGTCTTGAACCTTCGCGTCACACTCCAGACGACGAGCCGGGCGAGTGCATTCAGAACGATCGTCATAACAAAGAGGACGAACGCGATCTCAATAAGTGCGCTTGTGTACATTGACGATGAGGCTTCAGCAAACTCGTTCGCGATCACGCTGGCCATGGAATAGCCTGGACTGAAGAGCGAGGCCGATATCTCCGAGCGGTTCCCGATAACCATCGTCACCGCCATCGTCTCTCCCACTGCGCGACCGAGCCCCAGCAACGTTGCTCCCAGTATCCCGGATTTTGCGGAGGAGAGTATGATTCTCGTCGATTCCCATCTCGTGGCCCCGAGACCGAGGGCAGCCTCCCGCTGGAGGTTCGGTATGGCCTGCAGCACATCGCGGGAAATCGAGGCGATGATAGGGAGGACCATTACCGCAAGGATGAGACCTGCCGCGAGCATCCCGAACCCGTACGCGGGACCCTTGAAGAACGGGAGATATCCAAAATGGGACGAAAGCCAGGGTTGGAGCGTTTGCCGGAGCCAGGGGACAAGAACGAATATGCCCCAAAGTCCGTAGACGATGCTCGGAATCGCCGCGAGGAGCTCGACCAGAAATGAGAATGGCCGCTCGAGCCACCGGGGTGCAAGTTCAGACAGGAATATCGCCACGCCCAGACCCAGGGGAAGAGCGATCAGAAGGGCAAGAAACGACGAGAGGAGTGTGCCGAATATCAGGGGAAGAGCCCCGTACTCATCCTGCACCGGATCCCACGTACTCGTCACGAGGAAGTTCCACCCGAACTTTGAAATCGTGAGTGCGGACCCGGCATACATCTCGTAGCCCATCAGGAAGACGAGCGAAAGCACTCCGAACGCGAAGAGCATCGTCAGGTGTTTGAAAACGAAGTCACCCACGTTCCATCTGCTTTTCGCCCCACGCCGCGCAGACAGCAGAGCGGCGGGGGGAACACTCCCCCCGCCGCCTGCGGTAGACACGTCGATCGGTATCACGGTGCTTTCCGGTGTCACGGTCTTTATTTGGTCTCGATCGTGGAGATCTTCTTCTCGCAGAGCTTCACAACCGCCTTTGGAAGAGGGGCGTAGTACAGGTCCCTGGCGAACGACTGTCCGTCTTCCATGGCCCAGCGAAGAAACTTCACCATGGCCGACGCCTTCTCTTTGTCCTTCATCGATTTGTAGACCAGCAGCCAGGTAAACCCGGAAATCGGGTATGAATCCTTTCCGTCTGCGTCGGTGATCGAGACGCGGAAATCATCCGGCATGTTCGCCACGGCGCCCTCGGCAGCGGCCGAGACCGCGTCGAACGACGCCTTCACGAAATTTCCCGCCTTGTTCTTGAGCGAAGCATACGGCATGTTGTTCTTTACTGCGTAGGCGAGCTCCACATAGCCGATGGAACCCTCGGATTGCTTCACAAGCCCCGAAACGCCTTCGTTCCCCTTTCCGCCGAGCCCGACAGGCCAGTTTACGGCCGTCCCCTTTCCGACCTTTGTCTCCCAGGCTTTGCTGACCTTCGTCAGGTAGTCGGTGAAAATATAGGACGTCCCGCTCCCGTCAGACCGGTGCGCGACAATAATTGCCATGTCGGGAATCGTCATCCCCGGGTTGATCTCCGCGATCTTCGGATCGTTCCACTTCAGGATGTCGCCGAGGAATATACCCGCGAGAACATCCGGCGTCAGGCGAAGATCCCCCGTGAATCCGGGGAGGTGATACGTGGCGACGACCGCTCCCATGACCGTCGGAATGTGAATGACCTGTGTCCCCTGTTTGTCGGACGCATCCTTGAGTTGTGCGTCCGTCATCGGGCCGTCGGTCGCTCCGAAATCCACCGTTCCTTCGATGACCTGCTTGATCCCCCCGCCGCTGCCGATCGACTGGTAGTTGAATTCGATTCCCGTCTTCGTATGGTACGTGTCGAACCACTTCGAGTAAATGACATAAGGGAATGTCGCTCCTGCGCCGTTCAATTTCAACTGCGCGCGCGCAGGCATCACGGCCATCCCCAGTACTGCGAGGGCTGCGATGATGATTGTCAGGTTCTTCATGTGCTGTCCTTTGTTTCAGTTTGAGGGTTGATGTGTGCCTGTGCGGATCAGAGGAACACCCAGTAGAATGTCACGCGCGCAGTGACCGAGGCGTCGATCGAGACCGCGCTTGTGACGTTACGGGGAGCCTGGTACGTCTCCATCTGGAGATTCGGTATGATCTGCACGTTCTTGTCCGGTTTGAAGCTCAGCCCGGCAATGAGGTAGTTCCTCGTTAGCGATGCTGCATATCCGGGTGCGCTCACAGCTCCCGTCAGGGGGAAATTGCTGTCGGTGTTCGGGTTGAAAATGTCGTACCGCCCGATGAGCCCGATCTCCGGGGTAAACCAGTAGTATCCGAAAATACTGACGCCGAAGGCGTTGAGCGATTTGAGTGTCTTTCCGGTCTTGTCGGCCGGATCCACTTCCCCGTTTTGAGTCGACTGCATAAAGGCCTCGACGCCGAGCGTGAACGACGTCGGGTCGTTGTACGCCGCAAAGAGCGCGTACGTCAGGACGTTGTTCGGCAGCGTCGCTTTCGGCACGGTGGTGCTCGCCGGATCGTTGATCTTGTCCTGCGTCCTGAAGTCGCCATCCAGCGTCACGATCACGTTCTTGACGGGCTTCACTTGGAGATTGAGCGACACCCTCTTGTACCTGTTGACTGCGTCGTCCTGAGCGCTGTTGTTCGACACCATGAACCAGTAACCGAACATCCCGCCGTCGTCAAATTTCCCGCGCAGGGCAAGGCCGAGGTCGCGTGAGGAGATGATGCCGCGGAGGTCCATGATTGTCTTTTCGAGTGAACGATAGGCCCAGACCCCCTCGGAGATGTCATACGCGGTTGTGGGCTGGACGCCGAATATGAGATCGCTTCCCGCGAATATGTTTTTCCATTTCATGTACGCGTCTTTGATGTACAGCTGCGAGAGAGAGCTTCCGCTCACGCGGGACGCGGTCGCCGAGCTTCCGTTTTCGGAGGCGATCATGTTTCCTTCGAGCCGAAACCGCGCTGTGAACTTCTCCGAGATGTCGTTGTCGTACGTGAAATAGATCCGCCGGATCTGGAACGCCTGGAAGTCCTTGCTTCCCGGCACCACGGTCCTGGAGAGTCTCGAGAAACCGGTGTCCTTGGCCACATTATAGAAGTAGTCACCGAACACAAGTCCGGAGAACTTCCCCTGGGCGCCCGCGAGTGCGACACTCAGAACCGCGAGTGTGCAAATAAGCATAGCAATGCGTTTCATACCACCTCTAATGAATGGTTAATGGATGGAAAATAGAGAGTTGCGTACTTGCGCGGTTGGATCGACCCCTGCGGATGCAAATATACGTCCGGACCGTTACCCCAGTATTACCCGCGCGTTAAGAAATTGTTAAGGGACGAATCCCATCGATTGCGCGATGAAGACCGGAATGAGCGGATAATTCATCGGCTATTGTAAGAACAGCAGGGCCCCCGGTAGGCAGGGGTCAGGGTCTGCCTGAGGGGCCCGTACTGTTCCCGGGGGCAAAGCCCGCCGGTACCAAATCGACAACAGGGGCACCTCCGGTTTCCGCGCTCCCGACCGAAGGCGGGGGAATATACACAGTGAAGATTACGCCGGTGTAAACGGGATGTTAAGTTTGTGTTAACGCAGGGGGAGGGGGGGGAAGGGGGAAGGGACGGCGTCACTCGAAACGGTCACCGGGGGAAATTCTGTAGCCGCGGAGGAATTCCCCGGCGGTCATCCGGTTCTTCCCCTCCTGCTGCAGGTCCTCGAGCGCGATCAGGTCATCCCCCGTCCCGACAAGGAGGGCATCCTTTCTGACATCGACTGTCCCGGGCGCGAGCGACCCCGCCGCGACGCGCGCCCGGTAGAGCTTGAGGACTTTCCCGTCGTGCGTCGTGAACGCAGCGGGGGAAGGAGAAAGTCCCCGGATCTGATTGCGGATCTGTTCCGCGCGTGTATGCCAGTCGATGCGGCAATCCTCCTTGAATATCTTGGGCGCAGGGCTCGCGAGCGCCGGATCCTGCGGGCGCGGGATCGCTTTCCCCTGTTCGACAAGCCGAACGGTATGGAGCACGATCTCCGCCCCCACATCGGCAAGCCTGTCATGAAGCGTGCCCGCATCGTCGTCGGGGAGCACGGGGGTGCGTGCCTGGAGGAGAATGTTCCCCGTGTCGACCGACTCCTCCAGAAAAAAAGTCGTCACTCCCGTTTCGGATTCTCCGTTCATGATGGCGCGGTTGATCGGCGCGGCGCCCCGATAGCGCGGGAGGAGCGAGGCGTGAAGGTTGATCGAACCGAGACGGGGGATTGTGAAGACCTCAGGGGGGAGTATCCGGAACGCGACGACGACGATAAGATCGGGACCGAGGGACCGGACCGCGCCGGCGAACGCCTGATCCCTCAGGCTCTCGGGCTGCATGACGATGATTTCACGCGATGTTGCGGCTTCCTTCACAGGTGTGGAGCTCGTCAGCCGCCCCCTCCCCCTCGGCCTGTCGGGACCCGTCACGACGGCGGGGATCGCATATCCGTTCTCCGCGAGTATCACGAGGCTCGGCACCGCAAAGGCGGCGGTGCCCATGAACAGGATGCGGAGAGGCGCCATGGAGTATCCCTTAGCGGGGGTCGGTGCCTGTCGCCGGCAGCGAGTTGCCGACGATCGGGTAGTCGACGTCCACTTCCCCACGTTCAAGCTTGTTGAGCCTCCCGCGGAGAAGTTTTCTCTTCACCGCACCGAGGTGGTCGAGGAAGAGGACCCCGTTCAGATGGTCGATTTCGTGGAGTATCACCCGCCCCAGGAGCCCTGCTGCAGAAAGCTCCTGCACGTTGAAGCCGGTGTCGAGGTACCGCACCCGGATGTTCTCGGCCCTGTTCACCTCTTCCCTGATGTCCGGGATGCTCAGGCACCCTTCCTCGATCGTCCATGTCCCTTCCTCAAAGAGGACCTCGGGATTGATCATGGCGATCGGGGGTATGTCGGCCGATTCCTCGATCGCTCCCGCATCCACCACGATGACGCGGTGGAGCTCCCCCACCTGATTCGCCGCGAGGCCGATCCCGTTCGCCTTGCGCATGGTCTCAATCATGTCGGAGGCGAGGACGGAAATTTCCTCCCCGGGTTTCCTCACGGGACGGGCTTTCTTCCTGAGGACGGATTGGCCGTAGATGTAGATGGGGAGGACGGACACAACATGACTCCTGAATGCTGCTGGATTGCTTCGTCGTGGCGCCCGGGGCGCCGCCGCGGGCGCCGCTCAGGATGATGCTGTTGCCTACCGGACGATCCTCCGGGCGCCGATGAATCGGTCGCGGTAATACGAGCTCTCCATCGAGGAGATCGTCACCCCGTACGAAACGCTTGCGTGGGCGAACAGGTCATCTTCGATGTAGATGCCGACGTGGGAAGGGGACTCCCCCGTCGTGTTGAAGAAGACAAGGTCGCCGAACCGGAGGCGCTCCCGCCCGATTTCCGTCCCCTCCGCGTACTGGTCAGCCGTCGAGCGCGGGAGACGCAGGCGAAGCGCACCGCCGTACACCGCTTCCGTGAATGCGGAACAGTCCATCCCCCCCCTGCCGGCCCCCCCGTATTCGTACGGGACACCCAGGAGTGACACGATCTCCAGGAGGAGATGATCCCTGTTGAGCACGGGAGGGAGAGGCTCATCCTCCCAGGGACGCTCCTTGACGGCACGGGCGCCGGAGAGTCCCTTCGTCCGGGAATTCTCACCCGACCTCCCCGCCGGATTCCCCCCCCCCTCGGCATCCGCCGCACGGAAGCGCGGAGCCGTGGAGGCGCACCCCGCCAGGCCGGCCGCGGTAATCGCCAGTGCGCATACCGCCGGCAGCGCGGCGCGGCCCCAGACATCACCCAGTTGTCTCATCCCCGTCACTGACACTGCGGCCTCCCCGAAGCGGGTTCACCCCAGATATGCGCGCAATTGTTTGCTCCGGGACGCATGACGCAGTCGGCGGATCGCCTTTTCCTTGATCTGCCGGACCCGCTCACGGGTCAGTTTGAATTTCTCCCCGATCTCCTCCAGCGTCAGCGAATGCTCGCGGCCGAGCCCGAAGTAGAGGCGAATCACTTCGGCTTCCCGTTCGCTCAGCGTCGAGAGGGCACGCTCGACCTCCTTGCTGAGCGATTCCTTCATCAACTCGTTGTCGGGCGCCGGCTGCCGTTCATCCTGGATCACGTCAAGGAGCCGGTTGTCCTCCCCCTGGGCGAACGGCGCATCCATCGAGAGGTGCCGTCCCGAAATCTTGAGCGTATCGGAGACCTCGAAGAGGGACATGTCGAGTTCTTCCGCAAGCTCGCTCGCGCTCGGTTCGCGCTCAAATTCTTGTTCGAGCGAACTGAACGCCTTCCCGATCTTGTTCAGTGCACCGACGCGGTTGAGCGGGAGACGGACAATACGGGATTGCTCGGCAAGTGCCTGGAGGATCGACTGGCGGATCCACCAGACCGCGTACGAGATGAACTTGAACCCCCGGGTCTCGTCGAACCGCTTGGCCGCTTTGATGAGTCCGAGGTTCCCCTCGTTGATCAGGTCGCCCAGGGAAAGCCCCTGGTTTTGATATTGCTTCGCCACGCTGACGACGAACCGGAGGTTCGCCTTGGTGAGTTTTTCGAGCGCCCGCTGGTCCCCCTTCTTGATCCTCTGGGCAAGTTCGATTTCTTCCTCGGACTTGAGGAGATCGACCTTGCCGATTTCCTGCAGATACTTGTCGAGAGACTGGCTCTCCCGATTCGTATACTGCTTGGTAATCTTCACCATTCACTCACCTTCCGCTATTCACTGATATCGATCCGATCCACGATTCCCACGATACTTGCATCAACCGGAGCCTCATCGACGGGGAGAGGGATCACCGCCTCGCGGGCGGTGATGTACATGACGGTCTCTCCCGGCCCCGCTCCGACCGTATCAACGGCAACAACGGGGTCCCCGACATCGTTCCGCCGCCGGTCCATAGGCTGGATACACTGCAGCGTGAATCCCTTCAGGTGTTCGTCCTTCCTGGTTCCCCAGACCGTCCCGATCACGCGCGCGAGGAACATCGTCAGTCCGCCACGTCCAGCTTGTCCACGACCGCCATGATGACGGCGTCGACGGGTTTGTTCTTCGTTTGCGCGGTCTGCCGGGCGGAGCTTCCGCTGCAGACCAGGACAACGTCCCCCACCCCCGCCTGCACCGTGTCCACCGCCACGACGAACGTATCCTTGACGCGGTACTGAAGGTCGAGGTGCTTCACGATTTGGAGTTTCATCCCTACCAGCTCTTCATCCTTCCGCGTCGCCCACACCGTGCCGACGACTTTTCCGAGTACCATGAGATTACCGTCCGAGTTCGTTGAGTATGTCCGACGCGCTTCTCCCCGCGGTGATCATCCGCGGCGAGACAAGTCTCAGCCCCCGTATCCCTGCAAATTCCTTTCGCCGCCCGGTCAGGAGCGGCAGCCCGCTTTCGATGCAGAGCCCGGATACCAGCAGGTCCATCGGCCGGCGTCCGGGGTGCGCGGCGAACAACCGGCCGTAGAGGGGGGCGTTTTTCGGATTCAACCCCAGGAGCTTCATCGCGGACATTGCGTCCTCCGCCGCTTTCCGCTCCTTCGTTGTCCGCATTCCGGCGAACAGCTCGACCGCCTGGAACACCGTCGTGTAGCAGAAGAAAAGCCCCATTGCCCTTCGGAGGACCGACGGATGGTCCACCCCCCGCAGGTGATCGAGGAGGACATCCGTGTGGACGACGAGTTTCGCCCCGCTCACCTGGCACGACCTTTCGTCCGCAGCCTCTTTCCGCCCCCGGGGGCAAGCACCCCCTCCGCAAGGAGAAATGAGATCACCTGGGCCTGCGATTCGAGCTGCACCGTGGCTATCCGTTCCACCTCTTCGGCGGTGACATGCTTCCGCTCGAGCGTCGCAGCAATAACCGCCGGCATCAGACGGACCCGCACGCGCGCTCCGGCCTGCGCGCCCAGGCTGTGCAGCACACTCTCCGGCACCGCGATTTTTCCGTCGCCGCCGATCGCCGATTCAAAATCGAAGCCTTCTCCGTTCCTCTTCATGCGCCGCGCACTGCCGGCAGGAAGCTGGTCCCGTCCAGTGCGTTGGGAACGCCGAAATACTCGGCAGCCGTCTTTCCCACATCGGCAAACGTCTCCCGGGTCCCGAGGTCGGCGCCGGAGGCACCGCCGGGTGCATAGCAGAGAAGCGGCACGTACTCGCGCGAATGGTCGGTGCTCGGGCTCACGGGGTCATTGCCGTGATCGGCCGTGATGATCAGGAGGTCTCCTTCTTCCACCATCGCGAGTATTCCCGGGAGATCTGCATCGAACCGTTCGAGCGCGCCGGCGAAACCCCCCGGGTCGTTCCGGTGCCCGTACAGCGTATCAAAATCCCCGAGGTTTGCGAAAAACAACCCACTTCCTGCGCCGGAGGCGGCCCGAATGATCTCGGCAATCCCCTCTTCGTTCGTCTTCGAGTGATGCATATCCTCCAGACCGCGCCCGTCAAAGAGGTCATCCACTTTCCCTATCGAAGCGGTCCGCACGCCGGCCCCGTGGAGAACATCGAGCAGCGTCTCCCCGTGCGGCGGGAGGGAGAAATCCCTCCTGTTTGTCGTCCTCGCAAATTTCCCGCTCGGACCGGTGAACGGTCGGGCGATCACACGCCCGACCCCGAACTCCCCGGTACACACCTCGGTCCTGGTCTTCGTGCATATGTCGTAGAGCCTCGGGACCGGAATCACTTCCTCGTGAGCGGCGATCTGAAACACCGAATCGGCCGACGTGTACACGATCGGGAAGCCGGTTTTCAGATGCTCATCCCCCAGCTCCCGCATGATGTCCGTCCCCGAAGCGGTCCTGTTACCAAGAAACCCACGGCAGCCGGTCGCAGAGAGAAACCGCGCCATCAGTCCGCCGGGGAAACCGGAGGGAAATGTGGGGAACGCCTTATCGACGATCAAACCGGCGATTTCCCAGTGGCCGGTGGTGCTGTCTTTCCCCTTTGAGCGCTCAGCCATCCGCCCGAAGTTTGCCGCCGGACGGGCCGCGGGTGGTACTCCCTGAATCGGCACAATGTTCCCCAGGCCGAGGCCGGCGAGCGTGGGGAGCCGGAGCCCGCCCGTCACGCGGGCGGTGTTCACGAGCGTGTTGCTCCCCGCATCGCCGTACAGAGAGGCATCAGGGAGCTCTCCGCAGCCCACACCGTCCAGGATTATGAGAACGATCTTCTTCGTGGAGAATCGGGCGCAAGACGTGAAAAAGTGGGGATCTCCCCCCGCCCGGGCGGGAAGAGATCCCCGATGGCGTCTTCTTGAGAGGGACCCCTCAAGCGTAGACCTGCTTTTCGTTGCACTTGCAGACCTGAACCCGGTGTTCGTTGAACTTCCAGCTCGAGCCGGCTTTGGAGCGCTCCGAGGAGACCATCAGGATAGGCTGGAAGATTGTGCCGCAGACCGGGCACTTCGAGCCTTTCATTTGAGCGGCCTTCGTAGCCTTGTCCGCAAACGATTGCTGTTTTGCCATTTCTTAGCCTTTCGATATGCTGTTAATACACCCGTACGAGGTTTCCCCCGTGTTCCAACGCCTTGCCGAGGACCTGCGACGTCCCGGCGACAAGGTCGTCCGTCCCCATTCCCTCGCTCAGTCCGCAGACCCCTGCGCTTACGGTGACGGAAAAACTCCGCTTTCCCACGTTCATGACATGGCTCGACACAGCCTTGCGCATCTTCTCCGCCCACAAGTACGCATCGCTGGCAGCCGTGTTGATGAGCAGGACGCCGAGGCGGTCCCCCTCCAGACGCCCGATGGCGTCATACGGGCGTATGTTCGCGCGGAGGATCTTGACGGCTTCATTCAGTATCGCATCACATCCCTCCCGGCCGTACCGTGCGAGGTGCTCGTCCATCGCGTCGATGGCGATCGACACGGAGGCGAGCTCCGTGGCGAAATCAGCCGCCCTGCGGACCTCATCTTCGAGTTTCCGCAGAAAGAACTTCCTGGTCAGCGATCCTGTGAGCTGGTCGACAAGGACGAACTCCTTCGCCAGATTGTTCATATACAGGACCTCGAGCGAGCCGGCCGCATTCTCGACCAGCCGGTACATCGTCTCGACCTCGCTCCCCGAGAAATGTCCCGCGGACTTGCTCTCCAGCGTCATCGCGCCGTAACACCTGTTCATCGAGCTGATCGGAATACAGACAAACGATCCCTGTTTCCCGATATTCTCCGATGCGTGAAACCGGAACCGCGACTCAACCGCCATGTCGGCGACCGTCACGACCCGGTTGGTCGCAATCACGCACCCGACAATGCTCCCTTCGACATCGATGAGCTGGTCGGGGGTGGCATACGGCTCCCCCATCCTGTTGACCACTTTCTGGAGGCTCCAGCCGTGGCGTTCGTCGGCGTACATTGCGATGGTCAGGAAGTCCCAGTTCGCCAGGCGGCGGGCTTCCTCCGCCAGCGCTGTGAGAATTGTCTGTTCGCCCGGTTCGGAACGGATACGGTCCTGCATACGGCGTATGGAGGAAAGAAGTTCCGAGTCAAGGAGAAGGTCGTATTTGTCCGTATAGCTCTTGATCAGAGCCGAGACGAGCTTCGTGAACCTTCCGAGCAGCTCCAGGTTCTCCTGTCCGAATGCATCTTCCGCCTTGCTGTCCGCGACAATCGTGCCGACCGGGAGTATCCCGCGCGTCCGGTCCATGAAGAAGACCGGCACGGTCAGGACCGATTTGATATATGCGGGGGACTCGTAAAAAGGGAGCAACTCCTTTTCGGTCGCGGGATTCACACGCCCGAGGAGCTGCGGCTTCCCGGTGGATGCCACCTGACTCACGATATCGTCCCCCATCGCGAACCGCTTCGAAGTCATGAACTGCCTGCTGTCTGTCGCCATCGACTCGAGAACCATCTGGGCCTTTTCGCGGTTCGCCCAGAAAAATGCGACGGAATGCGCGAACAGCACATCCTTCAACACGAGGAGCACCTTGTTGAGGAGAGAATGAAATTCACTCTTGGGCTCCGTCTCGCTGTACGGCACATCGGAATCCAGGTCGAAGAAATCGGGGATTTCCATCTCGCGAAGCGATTCCGCTTTTACCGCCGGTGCCACGGGTTGCGTCGTCCTCGATGACGGAACCACGGCGGATTCCTCATCATTCACTTCCCGGACGACGTACTTCCCTGCGGATGACTGGTAGTCATCAAAGAGGAGTCTTTTCATGTTTCCCTCCGGGCTGGGCGCATCATGTTTTTCCTGAACCGCCGGTTCTTTCTCTTCTTCTCTGCTCCCCGACCGCCACCACGCAAAGAAGTATACTCCGGCGGAAGCAACAATCAGACCGCATACGATGCGCCCGACAGGAGAACCGACAAAGATGCCGATGATGAGGGCGACTATCCCGACCAGAGGAATGAGGCCGGTCATAGAAGAAAACAGTTGCCGCAACCTTGCCGCTACCGAGCCGGGGACGTCATCGGTCATATCCACCTCAGAAAAGGGGAAGGCAAGTTAAAAATCGTTAAAATCTAACAAATTAGGGGGGGAAAGTCAAGGAATCTGGCATCAAAACCCCCTTAAGGAGAAGAAGCAGAGGAAGAATCTGTTTCACGGTCCGTTGCCCGGACCGATTGCGTGCCTGACGATGCCCCAGGCGGCGATTGTCATCCCGTCCCATATCTCTCCGGATGCAATACGTGACTCCAGCTCACCGGGGGAAAGGGGGACCATTTCAAACTCTTCGGTGTCATCCGGGGCGCCGCCGACATAGACGAGCCCCCGTGCGAGGTAGACCCTGCAGATCTCATCGGTGACCCCGTTGTAGGGATTGAACTCGCCTGCCTGAGAGAGGGTCCCGGACTCGTACCCGGTCTCTTCGCGCAGCTCGTGCCTGGCAGTCTCTTCGTGCGACGAACCGTCCTTTACACCCCCGCACGGGAACTCGATGCTCTCGCGCCCGCACAGGTAGCGGTACTGGTTGACGAGGAGCACTTTCCCGTCGACAGTCACCGGGACGACCATGGACGCGCCGTTGGTGTGGACATAGTGGTACTCCCCCTTCTTCCCGGAGGGAAGCTCGAACTCGTCCTTCCGGTACGTCCACCAACTGTTGCGCGCGATGACCGACCCGGAGAGTTTTTTCCAGCTCCTGAGGGACATGTCAGGAGTTCTCGATCAGTTCTTTCTCCGCAAAGAAAAAGGCGATTTCGATTTTCCCGTTCTCCGGCGAATCCGAACCGTGCACGATGTTTTCTCCCTTGCTGGAGGCGAAGTCACGGCGGAGTGTCCCGGGTGCGGCGTCCTTCGGGTCGGTCGCACCGATGAGTGTCCTGAAGTCGGCCACGGCATTCTCTTTTTCGAGCGCGAGAGGGACGCATTTCCCCGAACTCATAAACGCCACGAGGTCGTTGAAAAACGGCCTCCCCCTGTGCACGGCGTAGAACCCGCCCCCCGTCTCCGCCGTGAGTTTCACCAGCTTCATGCCGAGTATCCGGAAGCCGGCCTTTTCAATCCGCGCGAGAACCTGTCCGGCGAGGTTCCTTCGGACACAATCCGGCTTCAGTATTGCAAGCGTACGTTCGACCACAGTTCCTCCTTGTGTGTTCGTTCCATGCGACAGCGAGACACGCTCTCAGCGTTTCTTCCTCGACCGCGCGCCCTTCCGGCGGAGCGGGGCCGCCTTCTTCCTCGCCGGGGCCGGCTTTTTCCTCGCAGGGAGGCTGCGAATGAGCCCTTTTCTCCGGAGCACTTTTTCCATCGTCTCACCGATCATCGCAGGGCTTTCGACGACATGGATGCCGGCGGCGCGCATCGCCGCCATTTTTTCCTGTGCGGTCCCCTTCCCGCCCGCTATGATGGCACCCGCATGCCCCATGCGACGACCGGGAGGCGCTGTGCGCCCTGCAATGAACCCGACGACCGGTTTCCGCACGTTCTTCTTTATGAATGCCGCTGCTTCTTCTTCAGAGGTGCCGCCGATCTCGCCGATCATGATCACTGCATCGGTCCCCGGGTCCTGATTGAAGAGTTCGAGCGCATCGATGAACTGGGTCCCGATCACCGGGTCCCCCCCGATGCCGATGCACGTCGATTGCCCGATCCCCCGTTCGGTAAGTTGCCACACCGCCTCGTAGGTGAGCGTCCCGCTCCTGGAGATGACGCCGACGCGTCCTTTTCGGTGTATGAAGCCGGGCATGATGCCGACTTTGCAGAGCCCGGGTGATATGATTCCGGGACAGTTGGGGCCGATGAGACGGATTTCCTTGCTCCGGACGAAGTCATACACGCGGAGCATGTCGCGCGTCGGCACCCCTTCGGTGATACAGACAATGAGGCCGATTCCCGCGCTTCCCGCCTCCAGGATCGCATCGGCGGCGAATAACGCGGGGACGAATATCACGGAGGCGTTCGCCTGGGTTTTCCGGACCGCGTCCGCCACCGTGTTGAATACGGGGACATCCCGCTTGAACTTGTCTTTCTCGTTCCCTGCGTAGTCGGTCCCTCCCTTTCCCGGCGTCACGCCGGCCACGACATTGGTGCCGTAGTCCAGCATCTGCTTCGTATGAAACGTTCCCTCGCCGCCGGTGACGCCCTGAACGACGAGACGCGTCGATTTGCCGACAAGTATACTCATGGGGGAGATGCCTGATTGTGTATGTAAGGATCAAAAATGAAAGGGGATCAGCTCGCCTGCTCGAGGTAGTCGGCCACTTCCAGGATTGCAGGCTCACCGAACTGCGGCCCGAGGACCTGGACGCCTATGGGGAGACCCTGGCCGTCCGCACCGCAGGGGACGCTTATCGCCGGGATGCCCGCGAGGTTCGCCGACACAGTATAAATGTCCGAGAGGTACATTGCGAGCGGATCGTCGATCTTCTCCCCCGATCCGAACGCCGTCGTCGGCGTCGTCGGCATCAGGAGGCAATCGACATTCCTGAACGCCTCGAAGAAATCGTTCTGTATGAGGCGGCGCACCCGCTGGGCCTTCCGGTAGTACGCGTCGTAGTACCCGGCCGAGAGAACGTAGGTCCCCAGCATGATGCGCCGTTTCGTCTCGGGGCCGAAACCCTCGCTGCGCGAGCGGGTATACATCGAGGCCAGGTCACGCGCCTCCTCCGACCTGTGGCCGTAGCGCGCCCCGTCGTACCGGGCAAGGTTCGACGAAGCCTCCGCCGTCATCAAGATGTAGTACGCCGAGATGTTGTACGGGGAGTGGGGAAGTCTCACATCGCTGATCAACGCTCCCCCCGCACGAAGGAGGTCCACACAACCGTTGATCGCCCGACGGATGTCCGGCGCGAGACCCTCGCCAAACGCCTCTACCGGGAGCCCGATCCGTTTTCCCCGGACGTCCTTCGTCAAAGCCGCTTCATACGCGGGAACCCCGACGGCCGCGGAAGTCGAGTCCCGGTCGTCCTGCCCGGCAATCACCTGGAGAACCCGCGCAACGTCCCGGACGGAATTCGCGAATGGCCCGATCTGATCGAACGACGAAGAGAGGGCCACCAGCCCGTACCTGGAGACACGGCCGTACGTCGGCTTCAGCCCCACGACCCCGCAAAAGGCCGCCGGCTGGCGTATGGAGCCCCCGGTGTCAGTCCCCAGGGCGGCGTGCGCCATACCGGCCGCAACAGCCACACAGGACCCGCCGCTCGATCCGCCGGGGACCTTGGTCTCATCCACGGGGTTCCGCACGGGGCCGAACGCCGAATTCTCTGTGGACGACCCCATGGCGAACTCGTCCATATTGGTCTTCCCGATCAGGACAGCGTCCGCAGCTCTGAGCCGGGCCACCGCTGTGGCATCGTACAGGGAAACGAAATCCTCGAGCATCTTCGAGCCGCAGGTCGTCCTCTCCCCTTTCACACACAGGACATCCTTGACAGCAATGACCATGCCTGCGAGCGGGCCCCCCTTCCCTGCCGCAAGTTTGCGGTCCACGGCTCGTGCCTGTTCCCTCGACTGATCCTGAAACACGCTCAGGAAGGCGTTAAGCCGCTTTCCCTCTTTAATCGCGTCGAGGAAATCACCCGTGACCCGTTCTACGGTGGTGGCGCCGCTCTCGAGCGCGCTGCGCGTGGCGTCGAATGTCAACCGGTGGGACATCAGCGGGGGACCGCATCAGGCCCCGCGTGAGCGGAGACGAGAGCGGGTTCACCTGAGAGAAAGCTCCCGATGACGGAAGCGAACAGTTTTTGTCCGTGCGTGTTGCGGAGGACCGGATCCACCGCACGCTCCGGATGGGGCATCATGCCGAGGACGTTTCCGGTCTCGTTGATGATCCCGGCGACCCCGGCAAGTGAACCGTTGGGGTTCGCCTCCGGGGATGTCGCGCCGGATGCGTCGCAATACCTGAAGATGATCCGCCCCTCCCCCTCAAGCCGCTGCAGGGTCGCGGCGTCTGTAAAGTAGTTTCCCTCGCCATGGGCGACGGGAAGGGCGATAACCTCTCCCGGCGCGCAACGATTCGTGAAACGCGTCGCAACGTTCTCCACGCGAAGCCGGATATATCTGCAGACAAAACGAAGGGAGGAATTGCGGAGGAGGACTCCCGGCAGGAGCCCGGCCTCCAGAAGGACCTGGAAGCCGTTGCATATTCCGAGCACGGTGCCCCCGGACGCGGCAAAGCGTGCGACCTCCTTCATGACCGGGGAGAACCTGGCGATGGCGCCGCACCGCAGGTAGTCACCGTAGGCGAACCCCCCGGGGAGTATCACCGCATCCACCCCTTTGAGGTCGGCTTCTTTGTGCCACAGGAACACCGCCTCCTGCCCCATGATCTTCTTGCAAGCGTAGTAGGCATCATGGTCGCAGTTCGACCCCGGAAACACCACAACGCCGAATTTCATCTTCCGTCCGTTCACTCAATCCCCGCAATCTCGAAGCTGTAGTCTTCCATCACAGGATTCGCCAGGAGCTTTTTGCAGACCTCTTCCGCCGTGCGGCGCGCCTCTTGTTCGCTCGGCGCATCGATCTTCGCCTCAATGTACTTCCCGATCCGGACGTCGCTCACCGATCCCGCTCCAAGGGAAGCGATCGCGTGCTGGACGGCCTTTCCCTGGGGATCGAGAATCGAAGGCCGGAGCGTCACCCTGATCCTGGCAATGTACACGGTCAGATCCTTCCTTCTACGTGTCGATGCTTGTCGGTTCGACTGAATGCTCCGCCTCGTATTTCGCCTCGCCCGACGTCCACCGGCGGAGGGCGGATACGAGCCAGCGGATCAGGCCGAGGGCGATGAACAGAAGCAGGAGAGGAAACACTGCGCTCCCCCCGGTGACCACGACGACGATGACGGCAAGGACCGCAAACGTAAACTTCCACGGTTCCTTCCTGATCGCCCGGCGCGAAATACGCGGGAGCGTATCGTACCTGACTTTGCTGACCATCAGGAGGGAAAGAGAGACCACCATCCAGGGGAGCAGTGCCGCCGCCACGGGGGAGAGGGTCCCGCCGGGAGTTGTGAAACTCAGCGTGAACGACGCGACCGTAATCGCGCTGGCCGGGATCGGGAGCCCCAGGAAGAACTCCTTGTCAAATCCGGTCAGTTGGACATTAAACCGTGCAAGCCTCAGCCCGCCGAATATCATCACGAGCGAACTGAGAAGCACCCCCATACTCCCGAGGGAAGAGAGACTGATCTGGTATGCGAGAAAGGCGGGAGCGGCGCCAAATGAGACGACATCCGAGAGGGAATCGATCTGGACGCCGAACTCGGAGGACGATTTCGTGATCCGCGCCATGATGCCGTCGAACGCATCGAACCCCGCCGCCAGGATGATGAACCAGGCGGCCGCAGGGAATTCCCCCTGGCTCGAGCGAATGATCGACAGGAACCCGCAAAACATGTTCAGCACTGTGAACAGGCTGGGGACTACGGCTCGGGTTATTTTCATTCGACAATCGGTCTGTGCAACATAGGGGGGACCACTACGGTATTACCGCAAGGACCGTCTCCCCTCCCACTGTCTTCTCGCCCAGCTTCACGCTGATCCCGGCTTCACGCGGGACGATGACGTCGACCCGCGAACCGAACTTGATCATGCCGAAACGTTCACCCGCGACTGCGCGATCACCCACACTGACGTTCGCAACGATCCGCCGCGCAATGAAGCCCGCGACCTGCCTGAAGAGCACCCGGCAACGCGTGTTTTCTATCCCGATCAGCGTCCGCTCGTTCCGGGCCGAGGATTTCTCCTCGAACGCCATGATATACTCACCCGGTATGTACCGGTAGAAGCCGACGGTCCCCGAGATGGGGTACCGGTTGACGTGCACATTCAGCGGCGACATGAAAATGCTGACCTGGATCGCGTCCTTTTTGATGTATTCTTCCTCCCGGACCTGCGAAATCGCCACCACTTCGCCGTCAGCGGGGGCGACAACCAGGTTGTCTCCCTTCGGGGGAGTTCTGTCCGGATCCCGGAAGAAATAGAGAGTGAAGAGGAGAAGAAAAACCAGAACCCCGATAATACCGAACCTGACGATTCTGACGTCGACAAAGAGAGAGGCGAGCGCCGTGCCGAGGACTGAGAGGACGAGCACGGTTCCGACGACGTCATAACCGTATCGGCTGATCAATAAGGATCTCCTTCACTCCGGACGGAGAAAAGCAAGAATTCAACATAAAACGTACGGAAAAAGGAGCTCAAAATCAACGTACGTGAAACTCGATCCTGCGGTTCCTCGCGCGTCCCTCCGCAGTCGTATTCGGGGCCACGGGGTCGCGGACTCCCATGCCGACCGTGAGTATGCGCGTCGCGGCGATCCCCTTTCGTGCGAGCCATGTGCTGACCGCATCGGCCCGGCGGAGCGACAGACGCTGGTTGCTTCTCTGATCACCGACATTGTCCGTGTAGCCTGCAATTTCGATCCGGATCTGCGGGTTGCTCGTGAGCGCGAAAAAAGCGCGCTCCAGAACGGCGTCCGACCCGGGGGTGAGAACGGCACTTCCCGTTTCAAAATTGACTCCGCTCAGCACAATCGATTTCCCCTTCTCCAGCACCATCGGGTAGTCATCGCGCGGATCAAGCGGGTTGGTCCCCCGCTTCACTTCCGTCCCGTCGTCCACGCCGCCGCCGTCCGTGTCCTGGTTGAGGGGGTCGGTGTGATACTTGTGGACTTCATCCCCGTCGGTCAGCCCGTCACCGTCGGTATCCGGGTTCAGGGGATCGGTATGATAGACCTTCACTTCTTCCCAGTCTGTCAGTCCGTCGCCGTCCGTATCCACCTTCAACGGATCGGTGCGGTACTTCAGGATTTCTTCGCCGTCCGACAACCCGTCACCGTCCGTATCGACGGCCAACGGGTCGGTGTGATACTTGAACACCTCGTCCCCATCGGAAAGCCCGTCGCCGTCCGTGTCGAATTTCGTCGGGTCGGTGTGGTACTTGTGGACCTCCTCGCCGTCGAGGAGCCCGTCGCCGTCGGTGTCGGGCTTGCTCGGGTCGGTGCCCAGCGCGCGCTCGTCGCCGTCATTGAGCCCGTCGCCGTCGGTGTCGGCCTTGTTGGGGTCGGTCTCGCCCACCTCGATCTTGCCGTCGTGGTTCAAGTCCTCGTCGCCGTCCTTGAGGCCGTCGCCGTCGGTGTCCGGGTTGAGCGGGTCGGTCGTGGTCCGCGGGTCGGAGTCGGGGACG